>CBDUAW010000109.1:0-7391 GCA_965365215.1 uncultured Eudoraea sp.
ATGAAGGCCGAAAGTTTAAATCATACAGAGGTATGGGTTCGGTAGAAGCTATGAAAGAGGGTAGTAAAGACCGCTATTTCCAGGATGCTGAAGACGATATTAAAAAGCTGGTCCCGGAAGGAATTGTGGGCCGGGTACCCTACAAGGGCGACCTCTTTGAAAGTATACATCAATTTATTGGTGGCCTGCGAGCCGGAATGGGGTATTGCGGGGCAAAAGATATTGCAAGCCTGAAAGAAAATGGCAAATTCGTAAAGATCACAACAAGTGGTATTACTGAAAGCCATCCCCACCATGTGACCATCACAAAGGAATCTCCCAATTACAGTAGGTAGCGGGCAACAGTAGGTTTTTCTTACCCTTTTTCTGTTTAAGAATACCTATTTTTATAGGTAACAGTAATATCTAAGCTCATGAAGGATGTCATTAACCACAAAGCAAATAAGCACTTCTTTTGGATGTTTTTTCTGGGGATAGTCTCATATTCCATCAATGCACAAGAGGTAGATTTGGCTAAAATGTTTGAAACAGGCTCAATTACCAAAATAAATAGGGATGTGAAGATCTATGGTTCGGATTTCCGTGAGCTCCAAATAGATGCCCGCGAAGGGGATGGGCTGGCTGTATTAGAAAATCTTAGTTTTGAAGAGGGAACGGTTGAATTAGAAATATTGGGAGAGAATAACCCGGGCAAAAGTTTTGTCGGCCTTGCGTTCAATATTGAAAATGATTCCACTTACGAAGTGATTTATTTTCGCCCCTTCAATTTTGTGGCGGAGGAACCCCTTCGAAAGGCACATATGGTCCAATATATTTACCATCCTGAGTTCACCTGGAGGAAACTGAGGACTGAACGCACAGGAGAGTTTGAGAACGAAATCCAAAACCCTCCGGATCCGGATCAATGGTTCAAGGCCAAAATTAGTATCTCGGCAAAAGAAGTAAAGGTTTATGTAAATGGTGAAGATGCTCCCTGCCTCATGGTTCCCAGGCTAGCGGTTAATTCCTCGTCCCGAATTGGCCTTTGGACAGGTTTTAATTCCCGCGGCAGCTTCAGAAAGCTGCAGTTTTCTAAGCACTAGGGTTGTGCTAAAAATGAGAAAAGTATGCCTTATAATAAGGCTACTTACTCTGACCGCTGTAGGCCTTCCAGTCTTTTTCCTTGTAGATATTATCCCCAAAATAGCGAGCAATATTTAGGAAGGGTTTGGGTTTTTGATAACCCGGAACCGGGGAAAGCATATTGAAGTTTTCATCCAGGAATACTACCGTAGGGTAACTAAGTCGCCCCTGTAACAAAGCCGCAGCGAATTCATGATATCCACGCTTCCCGGAGGGTACGTACTTGTATGTCTTGCCCTTAAAATTTATGGGTTGTTTCCCTTCCCCGTCTAATTTCACCATATAGAAATTTTGGGTCATATACGCCGCTACCTCGGCATTCTGAAAGGTATCCTTGTCCATCTTTTTGCACCATCCGCACCAATCCGTGTAGACATCAATAAAAATCTTCTTGGGATTTTTTTCCGAACTGGCTAGTTCAGCTGCTTCGTCCCAGCTCATCCATTGAACGTCCTGTGCTGAGAGGTCGTTGCTAAATAGCAGTAAAAGAAAAGCTAAGATTGCAGTAGTAAAGATTGGAGAAGTATTTTTCATGACTATTATTTTGAGCAATTAGTCCAATAACTATACCAAAACTAACGAAAAATATGCAGCTTTATTTTGCGGGAACCGCCTGGGATTTACCCTGGAATAGATCTTTTACATCCTTTTGGTTCTTCAATAAATCGTCAAATGTTTCCCTTTCCCTGATCAGATGGGCTTTGTTCTCGTGCCAAAGCACTTCGGCAGGCCGGTAACGGGAGTTGTAATTACTGGCCATGGTAAAACAATAAGCCCCCGCATTTTTGAAACAGAGAATATCCCCTTCAGAAATTTCCTTGATCCTCCTATTGTTGCCAAAGGTATCCGTTTCACAGATATAGCCCACTACAGAATAATATCGTTCCTTACCCTTTGGGTTTGAAATATTGATGATCTCATGAGATGATCCGTATAACATAGGCCTTATTAAATGGTTAAATCCCGAATCCACACTGGCAAACACAGTGGAGGTGGTTTGTTTTACCACATTTACTTTTGCCAGAAAATATCCTGCCTCACTTACCAGGAACTTCCCGGGCTCAAAGGCAAGGGTAAGGTCTTTACCATAGCTTTTACAAAATTCGTTAAACCTGCTGCTTAGCTTTACGCCCAATTCCTCAATATTGGTCTGTATATCCCCTTCTTTGTATGGTACTTTAAACCCACTTCCGAAATCGATAAATTCCAGGTCTTTGAAGTGTGTTGCAGTTTCAAACAGTATTTCAGATGCATAAAGGAAAACGCCAATATCCAGTATATCACTACCGGTATGCATGTGGATCCCGTTCACCTTCATTTTAGTGAGGTCAACTATCCTCAAAAGATGAGGTATTTGGTGAATACTAATCCCAAATTTTGAATCGATATGTCCTACCGAGATCTTGGTATTCCCACCGGCCATCACATGTGGATTAATGCGAATGCAGACAGGAATATCAGGGTGACTGCTTCCGAATTGCTCTAAGACGGAGAGATTGTCAATATTAATCTTTACCCCAAGTGCAGCCGCTTCTTCTATTTCCTCTAGCGATACCCCATTCGGGGTAAAAATGATATCCTCTGGCTTAAAACCTGCGAGCAGTCCTAGTTTCACTTCCTGAATTGAAACTGTGTCCAGACCACTTCCCAAACTTTTCATAAGCCGTAGTACAGAAATATTAGACAGGGCCTTGGCAGCATAATTCAATTTCAGCTGTGGTACACTGCTAAAGGCTTGGGTGAGCCTGTTGAACTGCGATATTATCTTTTGGGTATCATAAACGTATACAGGTGCTCCAAATTCCTGTGCCACTGTCAAGAGATCCTCGTGCTTCATCACAAATTGCTTTGTAACAAATCTAGCTTTCTTCCGCCTGTCATACAAGATTTTATGCCACTTTTATATATTTACAACAAAAAGTTATATTCATAACAATTAAAATTGGTTTGCATTGCAATTTCAGGCTTTGTACATTTAGGTAAAATTGGTACATGAAACTACCTTTATTTCCATTGCAAACTGTTTTCTTCCCCGGGGAACAGGTACCACTTCATATTTTTGAGGAACGTTACAAGGAACTGATAAACGACTGCAGGGAGCAGGCGCTAACCTTTGGAATCCCGGTGTATATTAATGATAGTATAACCTATGGAACGGAGGTTCAACTGGTTGAGGTGGTCAATACATATGAAAGCGGGGCCATGGATATTGTATGTGTCGCGCGACAAGTTTTTAAAGTGATCACTTTTGAAAATGAAATGCCGGGAAAATCATACGCCGGGGGAATTGTGCAATTTTTGGACAATTACAATGACGGAGATTTAAAACAAAAAAATGAAGTGCTTCAAAAGATTGAAGAACTCTACAATCTGATGGAAGTTCCCTTCACTCCAATAAAAGTGGAACACTTTAATAGCTTTATCCTTGCACACAAAATGGGATTGTCCTTTGAACAGGAATATCAGTTACTGCAAATGCCCATGGAAAGTGATCGTCTGAATTTTATAAAAGCACATCTTACAGGGACAATCCTTGTACTGAAGGAAGTTCAACGAACTAAGGATCGTATTGAATTGAATGGTCATTTCCGAAATTTTGATCCCCTGGATTTTGAAGACTTTAAAGTATAGACCCTTCCCGGAACCACAAAAGATTTATCCCTAACTCTTATCCAAAAAAATTGGATTCCAATTCATTATTTTAATTAGGGTAAATGGTCCTGGTTTGCTATTTTTGCCTGCAATAAAAATCATCAACTATGAATCTTCACGAGTACCAGGGTAAAGAAATACTATCAAGTTTTGGCGTTCGAATTCAACGTGGCCATGTGGCACAAACGCCACAGGAAGCAATAGGCGTTGCGAAGCAACTTACAAAGGAAACCGGAACAGAATGGTATGTTGTAAAGGCACAGGTACATGCTGGGGGTCGAGGTAAAGGCGGAGGCGTTAAACTCGCCAAAAACCTGGAAGAACTGGAATCCGTAGCAGGACAGATTATCGGAATGAACCTTGTTACCCCACAGACCTCTGCTGAAGGAAAAAAAGTTCATCAGGTTTTGATAGCAGAAGATGTTTACTATCCCGGAGAAACTGAAACCAGTGAATTCTATATGTCGGTTTTACTCAATAGGGCTATAGGTAAAAATATGATAATGTATTCTACCGAAGGAGGGATGGATATTGAAGAAGTGGCTGAGAAAACACCAGATCTGATCTTTAACGAGGAAATTGATCCGGCTGTTGGGTTACTGCCTTTTCAGGCCAGGAAAATTGCTTTCAACCTTGGATTATCCGGTACGGCCTATAAAGAAATGGTGAAATTTGTCTCGTCCCTTTATACTGCCTATGTGGAGAGTGATGCAAATCTCTTTGAGATCAATCCGGTATTAAAAACTTCTGACAATAAAATAATGGCAGTAGATGCCAAGGTATCTATAGATGACAATGCCTTGTATCGCAGGAAACAATATGCTGAGATGCGCGACCTTCGGGAGGAGAACCCCATAGAGGTTGAAGCAAGGGAAGTGGGCCTTAATTACGTTGATTTAGATGGCAATGTTGGTTGTATGGTAAATGGCGCCGGACTTGCTATGGCAACCATGGATCTTATAAAAATGGCCGGGGGAGAACCCGCCAATTTCCTTGACGTTGGGGGAACGGCAGATGCCAAAAGGGTAGAGGAAGCTTTTAGGATCATTCTTAAGGATCCCAATGTTAAAGCCATTCTGATCAATATTTTTGGTGGAATAGTCCGTTGTGATCGGGTTGCCCAAGGGGTCGTGGATGCATACAGAAACATGGGAGATGCTATTAAGGTACCCATTATTGTAAGATTACAAGGGACCAATGCAGAGTTGGCGAAGGAAATTATTGACAATTCTGGCTTAGCGGTGCATTCTGCTGTACAATTTAAGGAAGCAGCAGACAAGGTGGAAGAGGTGCTGGCTTAGACAAAAAATACTTTTTATCAATAAGGGCAATGGAATTAAAACATTGCCCTTTTTTTATTCGGGTTTTCCAATTGTAACCAATTTTAAGTCCGGGTTAAGCTCCTGAGGATTACTTCTGGAATTACTAAATTCGCAATGTTGTTTCCCTTAGGTTGTTTAAAGTTATGTTAAAACCAAGAATTATTGTAACATCCTTAATTTTCAGTCGTCTATTATAACATATCATCAATTAATCATCAATCATTAAACAAACAATGTCATGAGAAAATTCAGTTTAGTACTCGTTGCGGCAGCTTTATTGACTGCAGGAAATTTATTTGCTACTAATCCAAGTAAGACGGATCCTTCGAAAGCCTTAACCTCACAAATTGGCGAACTCCTGGAAGACAACCAATTCGACATTAAAGACGACATGACAGCCACCGTTATTTTTACACTTAACGAGCATGGCGAGATAGTCGTTCTTTCCGTTGACACTTCAGATGAGGCCCTGGAAGCTTTTGTTAAAGGAAGATTGAATTATGAAAAGGTTCAAATCGACCAATACCGTCAAGGCAAATTATATACGGTGCCAGTTAGAATAGAAGCCTAACGAAAAACAATTCAAGAAAAATCCTGAGAAAATGCTCAGGATTTTTTTTTGCCTCTAAATGAGGTATTAGAATTTTTCTGCGGGATTTTCTTTTTATTAGAAATTTCAACTGGATTCCCCTTTCCTGAGGCTTTTAAAACTTCAGCTGGATTTTTCGGGTTCTCCTTGGTGCCTCTCAAATAGATTACCAGGCCATTCAAAAAATTCCGAAGTACCTGATCTCCGCATGCTTTGTATTTGGGATGGCCCTCCCTCCGGCAAAAGGCTCCTATTTCCGATTTTGAAATTCTGAAATCTACCAGTTTCAGTATCTCTACAATCTCATCGTCCCTTAATTGAAGAGCCACTCTTAGTTTTTTAAGTATATCGTTATTATTCAATTATAACTATTTAGACCAGGGATCTCAGCATATGATATTAAACCCTTTTATTCATCGTTGAATATACGAAACCTGTGATATAATAAGTTATACTAAAGCCAATTCTCCAAATCTATTGCCTGTTATGGATAACGATAAAGCAAAACTGAGCATCCTTTCTGAACTTATCGCCTTTGCGCGAGCAGATCATAGCATAACAGACTCTGAATACAATTTTCTCTTAAGCATAGCTAAGAATCTAGGGGTAAAAAAAGCCACTTTTGATGCACTATTTGAAGTGGACATTGAAAAAGTAATTCCAAAAACCCAGGCAGAACGCATACTTCAATTTCACAGATTGGTTCTGTTGATGAATGTAGACCAGGAACAGCACGAATTGGAAATTGAAAAACTACATAATTTAGGTTTGCAAATGGGTTTACCCCCCTCAGCAATTGAACAGGTCCTGACCATAATGCATAATTACCCCCACAAGGTGATCCCTCCGGACATCCTGCTCTCGATTTTTAAATCGCACTACAACTAACTTTTTAGATAAAAAGGACATATTGACATATATTCTATTGCTTTTTAAGACAAAAAGGCAGTAAAAATAGGGTGGTACAGCCTTTGCCATGCTTTAGATGAGTTTAATGTTTAATCAAAAGTAATTGTCATGAGTATAGTAAAAAGAAATAATGTATTATTCCCTTCCTTGCTCGATGAATTCTTCAAACCCGATTGGTTTGGGGGTATGGAAAAATACAACAGCACTTATCCTGCGGTAAATATAAAGGAGAACGAAGATCATTTTGAATTGGAACTTGCCATTCCGGGTAAGAAGAAAGAGGATTTCAACGTTGAAGTAGACGAGAATGTAATGACCATTTCAATGGAATCAAAAATGGAAGATGAAGTATCTGAGAATAATTATACAAGAAAAGAATTTTCTTATACCTCATTTAAACGTGCGTTTACCCTTCCCGAAACTGTAGATGAAGATGCAATCAAGGCTTCTTACACTGATGGAATTTTAAAATTTAAGCTTCCTAAGAAAAAAGAAGCCCTTCCTAAGCCAAAACGATTAATTGAAATTGGGAAGTAAGGCACAAAGATTTTATGTAGCGCCCGCCTAACGGGCCTTCATAATGGTTGGTTTGTTTAGTTGGTTAGTTAGGGAGAGCGTCCTGAATTTCGGGACGCTCTTTTTTTAGGCTTGTTTCTGCAAGGTTTTTATTTCATCCCTGAGCTGTGCGGCAAGCATAAAATCCAGTTCTTTGGCCGCCTTTTCCATAGCCTTTCTTTTATCGTGGATCAATTTTTCCCTCTGTTCTTTGGTCAGGTATTCCAGATCCGGTTCGGCAG
>CBDUAW010000110.1:0-7385 GCA_965365215.1 uncultured Eudoraea sp.
CAGTCCTTTAATCTTATCAACTATAAGAGTGCTCTGGAAAACGTAGCCTTGCCATTGTATTACCAGAAGGTAAACCGCAAAACGCGGCAGGAAAAGGCATTAAAATATTTGGATCAGGTGGGCCTCAAAGAGTGGTCGCATCACCTGCCAAGTGAGCTTTCCGGAGGACAGAAGCAGCGGGTGGCCATAGCGAGAGCCATGGTAACCGAACCCAAGGTTTTACTGGCTGATGAGCTTACAGGGGCCCTGGATAGTGTTACTTCCTACGAGGTAATGGACCTAATCCAGCAAATTAATGACAAAGGGAATACCATATTGGTAGTTACCCACGAAGATGATATAGCACATATGTGCAAAAGGATCGTTCACCTCCGGGACGGTGTCATTGTAAAAGATGAAAAAGTGAAGCAAGTAAGAGCACAGCAATATGTTCAATAGGGATACCTGGAGGGAAATATTCGACACCATTAAAAAAAACAAGCTAAGGACCTTCCTTTCTGGTTTTACGGTTTCTTTGGGGATCCTGATATTTGTGGGCCTTGTAGGGATGACTAACGGGCTGATGAATACCTTCGATTATTTTTTCTCCCAGGACGCCACCAATGTCCTCTATCTTTTTCCCGGAAGAACATCCATGCCCTACAAGGGTTATAAATCTCAAAGGAGGATAGAATTTGAAAATGATGACCTTGAGGATATTAAGAAGAATTTCCCCATGTTCGTTCAATACATCTCCCCGAGAATTTTCAGGTCAGCCCTTGTGAAATACAAGGAGGAGTCTAACAATTACACCACAATTGGGGTAGATTGGGGACAGCAGTTTGCTGAGAAGACCATTATGATGAAAGGGCGCTACATTAATCAGGAGGATGTAAAAAATAGGACCCGGAACGCCGTTATTGGGCGACTTGTTGAACAGGATCTCTTCGGAACCAAGAATTCCATGGGAAAATATATTGACATTGGCGGCAGTGTTTTTAAGGTAGTTGGGGTTTTCCAGGATGACGGGGGCGATAATGAAGAACGACAAATCTATATGGCCTACACCACCCGTCAGTTAATTGAAAAGAATACCGATAAGATCGGGCAAATTGTTATAAGTTTCAAACCCGAATTGGGTTATACTGGAGCTATGGCTTTTGAGCGGAATCTGGAAAAATTCCTCAAGGATAAAAAATTTATTAGTCCGGAAGACCAGAATGGGATCTTTATCCGGAATGTGGCAGAGCAGTTGAAACAAAACCAGGATTTTGCAGGGGTATTGGGAATTATTGCAGCCCTGGTAGCCTTCGGGACCATTATTGCCGGGATCATTGGGATCAGTAACATTATGGTGTATACCGTAAAGGAAAGAACAAAGGAAATTGGTATCCGGAAGGCAATTGGAGCCACTCCAAAAAATGTCATAGGTACTATTTTATTAGAAGCCTCCTTTATTACCACGGTTTCAGGACTTGTGGGGATGATCATTGGAATTGCCCTGCTGAGCAGGCTTGGCGATAAGCTGATGGACGATTATTTTATCCTGAACCCCGGGATTAATACGGGACTGGCGCTAACGGCCACAATTGTTCTGATCATTTGTGGTACTATAGCAGGATACGTGCCGGCCAAACGGGCGGCTAAAATTAAACCAATTGAAGCCTTAAACGACGATTAAGATGGGAATCCTATTTGATAAAAATACCTGGCAGGAGATCTTTGGTTCTATTGGAAAAAATAAAACCAGGACCATAATTACCGTAATAGGGGTTTTATGGGGCATCTTTATATATATTGTTCTTGCAGGAGCCTCCCAGGGCCTTGACAACGGGTTTGAACGAAATTTTGAATCTGTAGCCAAAAATAGTTTATGGGCATGGGCGCAAAGCACCAGTATGCCTTATGCCGGTTATAAAACAGGCCGTAGCCTAGATATTAAAGTAAGAGATGCGTCTACCTTACAGAACAGAATCCCTGAAATTCAATACATAGCCCCGGTAAATACTAAAGGAGCATTTGGAGGCACTGGGGCATTGACTACCAGAGGATTAAAATCTAATACCTATGCTGTATATGGTTATTATCCCGTTATTGCTAAAATCGCTACGCAGAAGATCTATGATAATGGCCGTTTTATCAATGATGAGGATATTGAACAAACGAGAAAGGTATGTGTCATTGGAGAGCGTACTCAACAAGAACTCTTTGAAGAAGATGAGGACCCTATAGGTGCCTATATACGGGTTGAGAATATTTATTTTCAGGTGGTAGGGGTTCATAAGTTTACACAAACCACTCCTTTTGGAACAGATGGGGATATCTACATACCCTTTACCACTTTTAAAAGGCTTTATAATACGGGTGAAGATGTGCAATTCTTCACTATTGCCGCTTACGATGATGCGGATGTGGTACAGGTTGAAAAAGATATTAAATCTGTGCTTAAAAGTATACACCGGGTACATCCGGATGATGAAAGGGCCTTTGGTGCATTTAACCTGGGGGAGATTTTCGACAAGATAATGGGCTTTGCTGAAGGCATCACCTTTTTGTCGCTAATTGTGGGTCTGGCTACTATCCTGGCAGGGGTAATTGGAATTGGCAATATCTTGTTGATCTCCGTAAAGGAACGAACCAAGGAACTGGGAATACGAAGAGCTTTAGGGGCTACCCCTAAAGAGGTACGTTCCCTGATCATATTGGAATCGGTTTTCCTAACAATGATCGCTGGGGTAATTGGAATTATCCTGGGTGCAGGAGTTCTGAACTTAATCAATAACCTCACGCAGGATTCCGATTTCCCGTATACTAATCCAACAGTACCTATACCTCTGGTAATAGGGGCGCTTGCAGTAATGGTGGTACTGGGCACATTAATTGGGCTCATCCCGGCACAAAGGGCGGTAAGTATTAAACCTATTGATGCCTTAAGAGAAGAATAAAACTATTAACTATATAAATAATTAACACAAGCTAAGAAAATGAACAAATACGTAAAATACGGATTGATTGCGGTCCTCATTATAGGAGCCATGTGGGCGGCAGCATTTTTCATTAAATCCAATAGCAAGTCGTCTATAACGTACGAAACCAAAAAACCGTTCACCTCTAGTATTGAACAGAAAACAGTGGCTACCGGCAAGGTAATCCCTGAAGATGAGATTGAAATAAAACCACAGATTTCCGGGATTATTGATAAGATTTATATGGAAGAAGGGGATCCTGTAAAAGCGGGAGAACTTATTGCCACTATTAAGGTAGTTCCAAATGAGCAGGCTTTGAATTCTGCTCGGGGAAGGGTAAGGAATGCTGAAATAGCCTTAAATAACACTCAGATAGAATACAACCGAAACAAAGCCCTTTTTGATAAGGGGGTGATCTCGAGCCAGGATTTCAATAACCTGCAATTGCAGTATGACCAGGCGGTGCAGGAATTGGAAAATGCCAGGGCGGACTATCAGATTATCCGAAGGGGTTCGGCTGGTGGATCTACAAGCGCCAATACCAATATCCGGGCTACAGTAGACGGGACCATTTTGGAGATCCCGGTAGAAGAAGGGGATCAGGTGATCCAGAGTAATAACTTTAACGATGGGACAACTATTGCCACAATAGCCGACCTTAACAGAATGATTTTTGAGGGACAGGTAGACGAAGGAGAAGTAGGGAAATTAGAGTTGGGGATGCCCTTAGAGATTAGTCTTGGCGCTATTGAAGATCAAAAGCTCAATGCCGAATTGAAATTTATTGCCCCAAAAGGTATTGAAGAAGCGGGAGCGGTACAATTTAAGATTGAAGGCGATGTTGAAATCAACGACTCCATATTTATCAGGGCCGGGTATAGCGCGAATGCCTCCCTTATCCTGGAGAAGAAAGACAGTATTATGGTAATTCCCGAGGCCTTGTTACAATTTGACAAGGAAACTGACAAACCTTATGTGGAGGTTGCAACCGGGGATCAGCAATTTGAGCGGAAAGACGTTGAAATAGGAATCTCAGATGGCGTAAATGTAGAGATCATCTCCGGTCTTACTATGGAAGATGAAGTTAAAATCTGGAATAAAACAGAACCGATCAAACGCGGAGAAGAAGAGGAAGACGAGGAAGAAGACGCATAAGCCTGATCGTAAATAACCAACAAAATCAAAAAAACTCTCAAAAAACGACGGATGAAATTTAAATTAACAGCTTTGCTCTTGTTGCTAAGTGTGGTAAGCATTACTGCGCAAATGCGGAAGTGGACCCTTGAAGAATGTGTTACTTACGCTGTAGAAAACAACCTTACTATTGAACAATTCCGACTGGATTTGGAAAATGCGCAGATTGATAAATCGGATGCGATTGGGAATCTGCTGCCAACACTAAATGGACAAGTGAATTTCCAGAGTAATACAGGTTTATCCTTTAACCCGGCAACACAGGAACCGGTAAACATTACCCAGTTGACTTCTTCCGGAAGTGTCACCTCATTTGTGACCCTGTTTGATGGCTTGCGAAATTACAAGCAGATACAAAGGGCAAAACTAAACGCAATTGCAAATCAATACCGGCTAAATGACCTTGTGGATGATATCCGATTAAACGTGGCACTTAACTACTTAAATGTCTTGTCTAACAAGGAGTCATTAAAGGTATTTCAGGCACAGTATGCAGTTACTGAACAAGACCTAAAGCGTACCAAGGAGCTGGTAGAATCCGGGGTAAGCCCGAGGGGCGATCTGCTCGAGATTGAAGCCACTGCCGCGACCCAGGAACAACAAATTGTGAATGCCCAGAATCAGGTGCTTATTTCAAGAATAAACCTTGCTCAGTTATTGCAAATAACCGATTACGAAAATTTTGATATTGCGGACGAAGAATTTGATGTACCCCCTTCGGATGTACTTGATAATTCACCAAAAGTGATCTTTGATAAGGCCATGTCCTTTAGGAATGATATTAAATTCTCTGAATCTAGTGTGGAGTTGGCGGAGAAAGATCTGGAAATCTCCAAAGGAGCAGTATTCCCTACATTAGGTGCGTTTGTCAATTACAATACGAGGTATTCAGATCAGTTTTTTGATCCCTTTACAGGTCAGCTTATACCTTTTAAGGACCAGCTCTGGATCAATGATGGTATCTCCTTCGGAGCACAGTTAAATATCCCGGTATTCAATGGATTCAGTACCAGAAATAATATACATCGCTCACAAATATCCCTCGAAAAAGCACGCTTACAATTAGAGCAAGACAAACTGGCCTTGGAAACCAATGTGAACCAGGCCTATGTGGATGTGCAAAACACAGCTAAGACCTATGAGGCCTCTCAAAAAACATTGGAAGCAAGAAGGTTGGCATACGATTATGCTAAAGAACGATTTAACGTAGGGATAATGAATGCCTTCGATTTTAGTCAGGCACAATCTCGTGTAGATAATGCGGAAGCGGAGGTAATTCGCTCCAAATACGACTACATTTTCCGTATCAAGGTCCTGGAATTTTATTTCGGCCTGCCAATAGTGCTTAATTAGCCGATAACTTACAGAAATATTTTAAAGCGGGGCCTGTTGATGTAGCGTCAACAGGCCTATTTTGTATTATCTTTGCGCCCATTATGTCGGTAATCTTAAATCTTGAAACGGCTACCACCAATTGTTCGGTTAGCGTATCTCGTAATGGGGAAGTATTGGCCCTGGTTGAGGAAAATCGGAAAGAATATTCACATGCAGAACTGCTGCATGTATTTATAGAAAAGGCTATGGAGATCTCAGGCTATAAGATGGAAGATCTATCTGCGGTAGCGGTAAGTAAGGGCCCTGGATCTTATACCGGATTGCGCATTGGGGTTGCAGCTGCCAAGGGCTTGTGTTTTGCCTTAAAGATCCCTTTGATAGCGGTTCCAACACTTGAAAGTATGGCCCGACAATTTCAGATCAATAGTGGTTTTCTGATCCCTGTGTTAGACGCAAGACGCATGGAAGTTTACTCCGCTGTGTACAATGCGGCCTATGAGCAAGTTCGCGAAACCCTTGCGGAGCACATAGATGAAAATTCCTTTAAAGACTACAGTGCGAAACAAACCGTACATTTAATTGGAGCAGGCGCTGAGAAGTGCAAGCAATTGCTGAGCCACCAAAATTTCAGGTTTTATGAGGAAAAGGTTCCCTCTGCCAAAGAGATGGCGGCAATATCTCATGAACTATACCAAAAGGGTCAGCTCGAGGATTTAGCCTATTTTGAACCCTATTACCTCAAGGAGTTCATTCTGCAAAAGAAATCGGCCAAATAATCTTATAGAGAAGCATTGTAAAAATCAAGAAGCCTTACAACTTCTTCAGCTGTCTTGAGTTTCAGGTTATTTTCAACTACAAAATCCTTAATTTCAGCACGATTTCCCTTAAGATGTCTTAGGACAGACCGCTTGGACAACTGTATCTTTTCAGGGCTTTTCCCATCCACACTTATAAAATAAGCGGAGGCATCTGCATATTCGGGCATTTTGAATTCGTCGTAACCACTTTCTGGTTTTGCTGCCTGAACAAATACTTTTTTGGGTTTCCAATAAAGAACTGCTGCCCCGGTATTTTGAGGTATAAAATATCCTGATACCTTTTTGTTATTCTCTGTAAATTCCAGTAAAACATAGCGTTTACCCGCTATGGTAGCGGTGAGGTCTTTCCTTTTGAGTAGGTTAAATGCTTTCCCGTACTTATCTTTCATCTCTATTTGGTCCAGATAAGCGTTATAACGCATTAAAAGCCGAACATTCCTGTGGTTTACTAAAGTCTCACCCACACGATAAACATCATCAAAATAAGGGCTTCCCTGTACAGGGACTTCTTCCCATACCGTACCGATTTGCATATCCTGAAAACTTCTGGCATTTCCGGTGGTATAATCCTGGCCATATAGTCCAAAGGAAATCAATATACTAAGTAATAAAATTTTATTCATAACCCCTTAAGATACAAAAAATTAGGGAATTATACAATAGGTATTAGCCTTTTCGATGCACATCCAATTGTGGATATGGAATCTCGATACCTGCCTCATCAAAGCGATGTTTAAGCGTTTCCATAACAAAGAAATGTGCCTCCCAAAAGTCCTCATTTGCTGTCCAAAAACGGAGAGAAAGGGTAACGGCGCTATCTCCAAGTTCTCCCACATATACCTCAGGAGCCGGTTCTTTCAATATTTTAGGATTCTCGCTGCATATATGGAGTAGCAGTTCTTTTGCCTCTTTTATATTTGAACCATATCCGATGCCGACTTCAATTTTATCACGCCTTGTTTTTTCCGCATTGTAATTTACAATATTGTTATTGGATAACTGGCCATTGGGAATGATGGCTACCTGGTTCCCAAAGGTGTTGAGTTTAGTGGTAAATATTGAAATTTCCTTTACCGTTCCATCAATGCCCTGG
>CBDUAW010000111.1:0-7373 GCA_965365215.1 uncultured Eudoraea sp.
AGTTTTACTAAACAGGCTTACCAGATTTTTAAACAAGCTTTCCTGATAGGACTCCAGAATTTGATAAGCCCAGATCAGCATGGCATCTCCAGATAATATTCCGGTGTTAACGTCCCATTTTTCATGTACGGTTCTTTTACCCCTTCTTAGGGGTGCAGCATCCATAATATCGTCGTGGATCAGGGAAAAATTATGAAACACCTCAACGGCCATAGCGGCATCCAGGGCTGGTTTACAACTATCCCCAAACATATCGGCTACCATTAAAGTCAGGACCGGCCGTAATCGTTTCCCTCCGAGATCCAGAATATATTGTACGGGATCATATAAAGATTTTGGCTCCCTCCTACCGGAGTTTACTTTTAAGTAATCATTGAAGATCTTGCGATACCCTTCAATTTGTTGCATACCGAAAATTTTTCCAAAAATAAACTAAAACCAATACCAGGAATAAAAAGTACTATAATTCTTTAATGCTATAACCAAGTATTCAAGGGATGTTAAAAAATTGTAAAACTTTGGAAACTTTAAATGTTTTTTTAGTTTCCTGGCTATATTTGCCCTTCATATGAAACAAAAAATTCTAGAGAAAGCTACAGAGCTGTTTTTAAACCTTGGGTTCAAAAGTGTCACGATGGATGACCTTGCTCACGAAATGGGAATTTCCAAAAAAACCATCTATTCTCATTACGAAAACAAGACCAGACTGGTGGAGGCTTGCACCCTGGATGTATTTGAGTCAATTGCCCAGGGTATTGACCATATCTGTTCCTTAAAAAAGAACCCCATAGAAGAACTCTATGAGATCAAGAAGTTTGTAATGCACCACTTAAAAGAGGAGAAATCATCTCCGCAATTTCAACTTCAAAAATATTATCCGCATATACATTCAACCCTGCGCGACAAGCAATTTGAGATGATGAAGGAATGCGTATTGGAAAATGTCAAAAAAGGAATCGATTTAGGTATTTACAGGGAATCACTTAATCCAAACTTTGTCGCCAGAATTTACTTCTCTGGTGTTACGAGCTTAAAAGATCGTCGTCTTTTCCCACAAGAGGAATTTAGTACTATTCAATTAATGGACGATTATCTGGAATATCATTTAAGAGGAATTGTTACTCCGTCAGGAAGAAAAATATTAAATGAACTCATCAATTCAAACCACCAATAATGAGAAAACACATTTTCATTTGGCTTTTAGTATGCATGTCATGGAATGAATCACTTGCACAGGATATTCCAAATAGCTTTACCCTGGATGAAGCCATTGCCTATGCTCTTGAAAACAATTACAGTGCAATAAATGCGGGCCGGGATATTGTTGATGCTCAAAAACAAAAGTGGGAAACTATAGCAACAGGATTACCCCAGATTGAAGCTACAGTTAGCTACCAGAACCAGCTAAAGCAACCTGTTTCCTTAATTCCAGCGGAATTTTTCGGGGGGGAACCCGGGACATTTACCCCAATTACTTTTGGTCAACCACAACAAGCCATTGCCACAGCAACCTTAAGACAACAAATATTTGATGGCTCTTATATAGTAGGTGTACAGGCCACCAAAGCTTTCCTGAATTACAGTCAGAACAATAAGGAAAAAACAGACCAGGAGGTCAGGATTGCCGTTGTGGAAGCATATGGAAACGTACTGTTGGCAAAGGAAACTGTAAAAATTGCCAAAAACAATAAGGCTACCCTGGAGAAAACCCTCTACGAAACGCAAAAATTATTCGAAAATGGTCTGGGGGATGAAGAAAGCGTTGAACAATTACAAATTACCCTTGCATCTATCGATAGTTCTTTAAAAAATGCTCAACGGTTAGAAGACATTACATTACAAATGCTAAACATGATGCTGGGCCTACCAATTGAAAACCAGACACAGTTAGAAGATACGCTGGACAATCTCACACAAAAAGAAATTGACATGTCGCTTCTAGAAGAAGATTTCAATATGGAAAACAATGTAGACTATAAACTGGTATTTAACCTGAACGAACAGCGATACTATGAATTAAAATTGGCTAAAAGCAGGGCCCTCCCTACACTTAATGCTTTTGTGAACTACGGGAGCACTGCCTTTAGCGATAGTTTCAATTTTTTTAACAGTGATCAGCAATGGTTCGATTCTTCCATCTTAGGTTTTGATCTGAAGATTCCAATCTTTAGTTCCCTAAAAAGATCGGCAAGTACCCAAAGGGCCAAAATTGCCTTTGAAAAAGCGAAAACTCAATTGACCGAAACGGAAGAAAAGATCCGCTTACAACTGGAAAGTGCAAAAAGCGACTATATATTTTCCATTGAAGAGTACGAGACCAAAAAGCAAAACCTGGATCTAGCCGAAAGGATTGAGCAAAAGAACCAGGTAAAATATTCAGAAGGTATTGCCACCAGTTTTGAACTAAGGCAGGCACAAACTCAGCTATACACTGCACAACAGGATTACCTTAAATCTATGGTTGATGTGATTAACAACAAAACATCCTTAGAAACAATTCTCAGCAACTAACAAAACACAAATCCAAAATATGAAAAAGATATTTTATCTCTTAGTAATTTCCTTTGCCTTTCTACAAGGGTGTCAGGACGGAAAGGAGAAATCGGTAGAGCAACTGATTGCAGAAGGAAATCTGGAAGCCATTAAATCTAAAAGACAGGCTATATCTGATCAACAAAAACTGTTGAACACGGAAATAAAACAACTGGATTCCGCCATCAGCGCAATGGACGAAAATAAAAAAGTCCCTTTGGTTACAACGGTTCAGGCCAGGGCACAAATGTTTAATCATTATTTGGAATTACAAGGAGACGTTATGACAAAGCAAAACGTGCTCATATATCCTGAAATGGCTGGAACCTTACTTAGAGTCTATGTTAAGGAAGGACAGAGGGTTAAAAAGGGGCAGCTTTTAGCCAAAATTGATGATGGAGGTATGGGTAGCCAATTGGAGCAACTGCGTACACAGGCTGCTTTGGCTAAAACAACCTTTGAAAGGCAGAAAAGACTTTGGGATCAGAAAATTGGTTCCGAAATCCAATTTTTACAGGCCAAAACAAATTTCGAAGCAACGGAAAATGCAGTAGAGCAAGCAGAGAGTCAACTTGGAAAATCTACAATAAGGGCGCCTTTTTCCGGAATAATCGATGATGTTATTCAGGATCAGGGAACTGTAGTTTCCCCTGGTTCAGGAGTGGCCGTATTCAGGATTGTAAATCTTTCAGATATGTATATCTCAGTAGATGTTCCTGAAAGCTATCTGGAAGGTGTAAAAGTGGGGAAAGACGTTAAGGTCTATTTTCCTGTGTTGGGTGATAGCATTATGACCAAAGTGAGACAGACAGGGAACTTCATTAACCCTACCAACAGATCTTTCAATGTAGAGATTCCCGTACCAAATCAGACAGGAAATATTAAGCCCAATCTAACGGCAAGAGTCCAAATCAATGATTATAGCAATCCTGAGGCCCTTATGCTCCCGCAAAGTATAATATCTGAAAATGCGGAAGGGGAGCAATATGTTTACATAGTCTCGGATACTGCTGAAAACAGTATTAGTAAAGCCTTAAAAATGGTGGTTGTTACGGGAAGGACCCAAGGAGATTTTGTAGAAATATTGTCTGGGATCAATGCGGGCGATCAGGTTATTAAAGAAGGGGCCAGAAGTGTTCGTGAAGGTCAGGAAGTTAAAATAATTCAATAGCAGGATGAGCAGACAACGAAAAAATATTGACAAGGAATTCAGACTTTCTTCCTGGGCCATTGATAATCCTTCAGTGATCTATGTAATGATCGGAATCTTTTTCTTCATAGGCTTGTCTTCTTACTTTTCTATGCCTAGAGAAGACTTTCCCGAAGTAAAGGAAACAAAAATCTACATTAGCACACTCTATCCGGGAAATACTGCGGAAGATATTGAAAGGTTAATAACAGATCCCCTGGAGGACAAGCTCAAAAATGTTAGCAATTTAGTAGAAATCACCTCAACCTCGCAGGAAGATTACTCTATGATTGTAGTGGAGTTTGATGAAGATATCACAGTTGAGAATGCCAAGCAAAAAGTTAAAGATGAGGTAGATAGTGAAAAAGCAGGAGAAGACTGGCCCATTTTCAATGGGGCCAAAGTGGAACCCAATGTCTTTGACCTTAACCTTTCCGAATCCTTTCCTATCATGAATGTCAATATTACGGGTGATTATCCGGTAGAAAGACTCAAGGAATTTGGTGAATATCTTGAAGACGAAATTGAAGATTTACCTCAAATTAAGGAGGTGGATATTAGAGGTGCCCAGGAGAAAGAAGTTGAAGTGGCCGTAGACATTTACAAAATGATGGCAGCCAAGGTTAGTTTTGACGATGTTTTGCAGGCGATTAGTAATGGAAACATGACCATGTCTGCCGGTAATCTCAAAACGAGCGGACAAAGAAGAACCATTCGAATTCTGGGTGAAATTGAAAATCCAACAGACCTGTACGAGTTCGTTGTTAAGGCAGAAAACGGCAGTGCGGTGTATCTTAAGGATATTGCCAATGTTTCTTTTAAGGAAGAAGACAGGACCACTTTTGCAAGGGAAAGGGGAGAGAGTGTGGTGATGCTCGATATCAAAAAAAGGGCAGGTAAAAATGCAATTACCGCGGCAGATCAGATAAAGGAAATTGTAAGGGAAACACGCCAAAATGTATTCCCTCAAGATCTTACGGTGACTATCGCCAATGATTCTTCCAACAGAACCCTGAACCAGGTAGATGACCTGGTTAACAATATCATATTTGGGATCATTCTGGTAGTTACGGTATTGATGTTCTTCCTCGGATTCAGAAATGCGCTCTTTGTTGGTTTTGCTATTCCCATGTCCATGTTTATGTCGTTTATGATTTTATCGGCATTAGGATATACCATGAATACCATGATATTATTTGGGCTCATTATGGGTCTTGGAATGCTGGTAGATAATGGTGTAGTGGTGGTAGAGAACGTATACAGGTTAATGGAAGAAGAGGGTATGCCTCGGATAGAAGCGGCTAAGAAGGGTATTGGAGAAATCGCCTTTCCAATTATCATTTCAACAGCCACTACTGTTGCCGCCTTTGTGCCGCTCGGATTATGGCCGGGCATTATGGGAGAATTCATGATATTTTTCCCTATTACACTATCCGTAGTACTTGGCTCTTCCCTTTTTGTTGCCATCTTTATGAATTCCATGCTGGTTTCCAGTTTTATGGAGATTGGGGATAAGGAATTGACCAGAAAGCAATTGATACGCCTGAGTATTATCCTGGGAAGTTTTGGCATTTTCATAATGCTTATAGGGGGTCCCGTACGTGGACTTGGATCATTAATGATTGTTCTTGCAGCTAGTTTCTGGGTATACAAATATTTCCTTAAAAAAGTAGCCAGGAGATTTCAGCGCAATACGCTTACCCGATTTGAAAACTGGTATGAGAAACGTATCAAACACGCCTTAAGAGGCGGAAACGTTTATTGGTATTTTGGGGTCACAGTGCTACTGCTGATCACGGCCTTTATCACCTTTGGCTTGTCATTAGGTAGCGGAAGAACCAAAGTGGAATTTTTCCCTGATAATACCCCTAATGAAATATATGTTTATATAGAATATCCTCAGGGTACTGCTATTGAAAAAACCAATAGTATCACCAAGGATATTGAAAAAAGAGTATATGCTATTGCAGACAGCGATCGCTATATGAAGGGAAGTGATAATCTGCTGGTAGAATCCAGTGTTTCTCAGGTTGGAAAAGGGGCGGAAAATCCGTTTACCGAAGGGGGATCAGCGGCTGAAATGCCTCACAGAGGAAAGATCACAATTTCCATGAGGGAATACAAATTCCGGGAAGGCAAGGATACGGAACAACTTAGGAAGGAAATTCAGGATGGCCTAAAGGGTATTTATCCGGGCTTGGCCATCTCTGTGGAAAAAGATGCTGTTGGGCCACCAGCAGGATATCCTATCAACATTGAAATTGAAGGCCAAAATTATGATACCCTGATCAATACGGCTGAGCGTATGAGGAACTTTATTAACGGCAAGAGTATAGCTGGAATAGAGGAGCTTAAAATTGATGTGAATAAAGGAAAACCCAGCATGCAAGTGGTTGTAGATCGTCAAAAAGCGGGGGAACTAGGTGTTGGTGTTGGACAGGTAGGACAGCAGCTTAGGCGTTCATTATTTGGAGACAAAGCAGGAATATTTAAAAAAGAGGGGGAGGATTACGATATCAATGTGAGGTTTAATGAGGATCTCAGGTATAATACAAGTGCCCTCTTCAATCAAAACATTATCTTCAGAGATCAGGCAACTGGTCGTATTAAGGAAATACCCGTATCTGCAGTGGCATCTCAACGAAATACTTCCTCATTTAGTGCTATAAAACACCGGGATACAAAAAGGGTTGTAACGGTTTATTCAGGGCTACAGCCAGGATTTACCGATGCAGGGGCTATAGTGGCGCAAATTCAAAAAGAGATGGAAGACTTTAACGGCCTGCCGGCAGGGGTTAAAATAGACTTTACCGGACAGATTGAGGAGCAAAATAAGCAAATGCAGTTCCTGATGGGTGCTTTCTTTTCGGGATTAGGGCTAATAATGCTGATCCTCGTATTCCAGTTTGGGGGGGTCTCAAAACCGGCAATAATTATGACAGCGATTTTCCTGAGTTTTATTGGGGTATTTGGAGGGTTGATGTTAACAGGCTGGCCATTTGTAATTATGATGACTATGATGGGTATCATCTCGCTTGCTGGTATTGTTGTGAACAACGGGGTGGTACTGTTAGATTATACACAGATCCTGATCGATAGAAAAAAAGTAGCACTTGGCTTGGAAGATCACGAAATGCTTTCACGGGAACAGGTTACCGAGGCCATTGTAAAAGGTGGAAAAGCAAGGTTAAGACCGGTAATTCTAACTGCGATTACTACCGTCCTGGGATTAATTCCACTCGCTATTGGCCTTAATATTGATTTCTTTTCGCTATTTACCAATTTTGATCCAAACGTTTACATTGGGGGAGATAACGTTATCTTTTGGGGGCCACTGGCCTGGACCGTAATTTTCGGGCTAATTGTAGCCACCTTCCTTACACTGATTATTGTTCCTGTACTCTTTAACATTGTATATAGGATAAAACTCCGGATCAAGGGAAGGAAGAAGACCACCCTTGCTGATGAGGAAGAACTGGAAATTGCAGCCTAATAAAAAAACCCTGATGGATTCATCAGGGTTTTAATTTGGATTTCAGCTTATATTCTATTCATTTTCAGATAACGGTATAGGCAAAACATTGAAAATCTGATCTCCTGACCGGTCAATAGGTAAGGTGTCCGATAGATTATATCTTCTAAGATCAAACAT
>CBDUAW010000112.1:0-7351 GCA_965365215.1 uncultured Eudoraea sp.
CTTGAGCGGCTCTCCTATCTTACTATTGCCTGTGCTGATTCTGAAAAAGCCGCACTTGTTGCAAAATGTCTGTCCAGCGCCTATATAAAAACCAAAATATCGGATGATATCATTGGGACGGAATATGCGGCCATGCTAAAAAATATTTATGCTCTGGCTGCTGGTATAGCGCATGGTCTTGGCTATGGAGATAACTTTCAAAGTGTTTTGATGAGCAACTCAATCCGGGAAATGGGACGCTATATTAAAAGAGTGCATAAAATGAAGCGGAATATCAACAATTCGGCCTATTTGGGAGATTTGTTGGTTACCGGTTATTCAACTTTTAGCAGGAACAGAATGTTCGGAAATATGATTGGTAAAGGATACACGGTAAAAAGTGCCATGATGGAAATGAACATGGTTTCTGAAGGTTATTATGCTACAAAAACTGCTTTCGAACTTAAAAGCAGATTTAAAAAAAAGGTGAGAACTCCTATTATTGATGCCGTTTTTGAGATCCTTTATAACAAGCAGAATGCGCGAGTGGTCTTTAAGCAACTTACCGATAAGCTCGACTAAGAGTTAGCTCACTTTCATATCTTCAATATATTCAATACTTTAGGACAAACATCCCGATTTGGGAGAAGCCTTCTGAATAAAATGGTAAAAAGAAAATATCCGGTTGTATATGGATTCTTCTTGCTTAGTTGTGTCGCCTTCATGGCGTTTGTTGCGGATCCATTTGAGTCTTACATCCAGGATATTCCCGGGACGGAAATTGGTATTGCCATGAGTCCTGTTCAAGGAGGGATTTTCACCATGGGGAACAACAATGCCAAGCCTGAAGAAGGACCTGAACATGAAGTACAACTTGGTGATTTTTGGATGGGTACGTATGAAATTACCTGGGATCAGTATGAGTTGTTTCTGGAAAGGAAAATCGATGCCTCCTCCACCAAGGCTCCGACAGGTGAAATTGAAATTTCGGTAGATGCTGTTGCCAAAGCAACTCCACCATATGTTGATATGAGTTACGGAATGGGAAAAAAGGGATTCCCGGTAGTAAACATAACCCAATATGCCGCTATAAATTTTTGCAAATGGTTGAGTGCCAAAACAGGGAATTTCTATAGGTTGCCAACTGAGGCAGAATGGGAATATGCATGCAGAGCCGGGTCTGATTCAAAATATCATTTCGGTGACAATGAAGATACCTTACCAACTTATGCCTGGTATAGCCAGAATAGTGGAGGTAAGTATCACAAACCCGGGCTAAAAAAACCAAATGGATTTGGGCTTTATGATATGCATGGGAATGTCTCTGAATGGACTATGGATCAGTACAACCCAAGGGTGTATTCCGAGAGGGGGAAAGGACCCGCCAATAACCCATGGGCAAAACCCACAGTGCTCTATCCGCGTTCGGTAAGGGGAGGTTCCTGGAAAGATAACGCCTCTGCCTTACGGACAACATGGAGGGGCTTTTCCAAACCCGAGTGGAAGGAAATAGATCCGCAAATACCCAAGAGCAGATGGTGGCACACCAATGCTCCAAACATAGGGTTCCGTATTGTGAGACCAAGAAAAACTCCTCCTTTAGAAGAGATTGAAGCGTACTGGCTTGAAGCCATTGATGATTATTAAACCACATTTATTATGAAACAGATCAAGAAAAACAACACTTCCCGGAGAACATTTTGTAAGAACACTGCAATACTTACGGGAGGGATGTTACTTCCTTTAGACATTGCAGCCTCTGCCCATGTTTTAGGGGATGACAGTATTAAAATTGCCCTAATCGGTTGCGGCGGACGAGGCACAGGGGCTGCTATGCAGGCTTTAAGTACTAAGGAAAATGTAAAGTTAGTAGCAATGGCAGATGCCTTTGAAGATCGCTTGCAAAACTGCTACGACATCCTGTCCAAAAAATTCGAAGGGAAGGGTAAAGTTGTGGTTAAGGAAGATCATCGCCTGGTAGGCTTTGATGCATATAAGGAAGCAATAGACATGGCTGATGTTGTTTTACTAACCACCCCTCCCGGGTTTAGGCCACTACATTTTGAATATGCCGTACAGCAGGGGAAACATATTTTTATGGAGAAACCTGTTGCAACAGATGCTCCCGGAATACGAAAAGTTCTGGCCGCGGCGGAAATAGCAAAACAGAAAAAGCTCAATGTGGTGGTAGGGTTGCAAAGACATTACCAGAAGAATTACCTGGCCAGTCACCAAAGAGTGATGGAAGGGCAAATGGGACAAATAATCTCAGGACAGGTATACTGGAATAGTGGAGGCGTTTGGGTCAAAGAGCGACAACCGGGTCAATCGGAGATGGAATATCAAATGCGAAATTGGTATTATTTCAATTGGCTCTGCGGGGATCATATTGTTGAGCAGCACATTCATAATATTGATGTAGCCAATTGGTTTATTGGAGAATTTCCTATACATGCTCAGGGAATGGGAGGCCGGGAGATTCGGAAAGGGAACCAATACGGACAAATATTTGATCATCATTTTGTTGAGTTTACCTATCCGTCGGGTGCTGTGATTTCCAGCCAGTGCAGACATCAGCCCGGATGCGTAACCAATGTTTCCGAATACCTTATGGGAACCAAGGGAACACTTTCGCTCGATTCACAGAACCAAGCTGTAATGAAGTCTTATGATGGGAGTTTGCTATTTGAACACCAGGGACAGAACGATCCTAATCCCTATCAGACCGAACACGACGAATTATTTGCTTCCATAAGAAATGGTGGGGTGATCAGTGATGCTGAACATGCCGCCAAAACTACCATGACAGCCATTTTAGGCCGAATGGCTACCTACTCCGGACAATTAATTAGCTTTGAGGATGCCTTAAATAAAGGGAGAAGTCTTATGCCCGATACCTATAGCTGGGATGCCATCCCTCCTGTAACTCCAGATGAGAATGGCAACTATCCTATCCCTGTGCCGGGGGTCACAGAAGTCTTGGAAAATAATATGGCCACTATAGATTAACGGCTATACTATTACAAAGGGCTGCTCCTTAATCTCTTTCCAGGGAAAAGTTGGAATGCCTCTCAAGTTCGCTTTCCAGTTCTTCCCGCCATATCTGTATTTGGGTATCATCGACGTTAAACTGCGCCTTAAATTCTGCCAACACCGGATCCATGAATTTGCGGACGCTATTGATATCAAAATATAATCTCCCTGTACGGCGAATGAAAAAGTCTAAGGGTGTTAGGACCATTTCATAGGTAATACCAAAGCGAGCTTCGGCTATGACCATGCGAACTTCAATATCCTCTTTATTCAGAAGTTTGTAGGTTTTAAGGATTTCCTCCGTTTGTTTGCCATATGTTGTTACCAAGTACCAAGCATTGTAATAGGTAAACCCATCGCTCTTTATTCTTTCAAAGACCTCATTTATATATCCCTTTACATGTTTGTATTTCTTAAACTCGTTGCCGCATAGCTTAATCGTATCCGTATTACACTCTTTTAGGGTCATATCCTGATCTTCCTACATTTTCTTGGCAATCCTGTTGACCACCCTTTCTGCCATTTTGCGATAACCTGTTAACTTTCCCCCAGCCATACTTATTAATCCACTTTCAGAAGTAAGTATTTCATCCTTTCTTGAAAGTTCTGAAGCTGATTTGCCCTCTTCATGGATTAAGGGTCTTAGCCCGGCCCAGGAAGATTCAATATCCTCCATCTCCAATTCAATTTCCGGGAACATATTGTTTACGGCCGAAATCAGATATATGGCATCTGCCAGATTGGTCTCCACCAGGTCCTTGTCGTCATTATAGTCAGTATCCGTAGTGCCCACATAGGTAACTTTACCTCTGGGAATAGCAAAGATCATGCGGCCGTCGGGTACATCGAAATAAACAGATTGTTTTACAGGCAATTTTTCGTGTGGAAATACCAGGTGCACCCCCTTTGTAAGATGCAGTCTTTTTCCCTTCCGTGAATTATTCATGTTCCTTAGTTCATCCACCCAGGGGCCTGCTGCGCTGATTACATATTTTGAACTGATATTGATCTCCTTCCCGCTGGGGAGGTCTTTCACTTTAACCCCGGCAATCTGGTCTTTTTTATAAATAAACTCATGAACCTCAACATAATTCAGGGCCATGGCACCATACTCCAGACTAGTCTTGATATTTTCAATTGTGAGACGGGCATCATCTGTGCGATATTCCGCGTAGTATCCGGCCCCCTTTAATATTTTCTTTGGTAGCAGCGGTTCCAATTTCAGCGCTTCTTTTTTTTCGAGCATTTTACGCTTGTCATCCCCGCTCACCTGAGCAAGTATATCATAGACCTTCAACCCTATAGAGGTAAGCCATTTTCCGTAAGATCCATTTTCAATAAGAGGCAACAACATCTTCTCCGGCAATACAAGATGAGGGGCAAGGTTATGCACTATAGCTCTTTCCGATCCCACCTCCTTTACCAGCCAAAAATCGAACTGCTTCAAATAGCGCAACCCCCCGTGAATCAGTTTGGTAGATTTACTGCTGGTTCCTGAGGCAAAATCCCCTTTTTCAACCAAGGCTACTTTAAGGCCTCTGGATGCGGCGTCGAGGAGGATGCCCGCACCGGTTATGCCCCCGCCTATAACCACCAGATCGCAGGTTTCAGCCGCCAATTTTTGCAAATTTCTTTCCCGCTCAAGATTTGAGAAACGAATATTCTTTTTCATCGTAATACCTTAAATAACAAAGGTGGAATTCTGATTAGCAATTCAAAAAACCCAGGTCAATAACTTCAAAGGTAAGGCTTTAACGTACCTCCGCAAAGGAGGGATCATACGATATCGATATAGTTGGAAAAATTTTGTTCAGGGGATCAGTTTACCTCTCTGTAAAAGTCATATTCCCTTTCCACAAGACAGATCCTAATTTTGTACCATGCATACCAGGATTCCTTCCCCTTTTTCTGCGCTATCTTGTGTTCAATATTATTTTTCCAATGAGCTATGGCTTCCAGACTTTCCCAGTAACTAACTGAAATACCAATATCTTCCCTGGCACTTTCAAACCCAAGATAACCCGCCTGCTTCTTTGCCAATTTCTCCATGAGCCTGGCCATCTCATGGTATCCTTCGGTATTAGCATGTTTTTTATTGGTAAATATTACCGCATAATATGGTTTTTGCAGGTTCATTTAATAAGTTTTTTCTCAAGAAAATATCCGACAATAGCTTCTTTCATCAGTACAGATTGCTCCCCGGCTTTTAAAGAAGGTAATGGCTCCACCATGGAATAATGTGGCCATCCATCTTCGTCAAAATAATCAAATTCATAGTACCCATAAGGTTCCAGAAGCCGACAAATGGCAATGTGCATCAGGTTTATTTTCTCATCCTTTTTAAAACTACGGTGCAATTGCCCTAATTCCTGTACCCCAATTAAATAAATTATGGCATCGACTTCCAAGGGATCTCCATCTGAAAATTTTCCGGATAATTTTTCTACTAATTCCTCCCACCTTTCCTTGAGTAAAATATCTCTTGACATATTGAATTTTGGCTAATACTATAATAGCTTTTTGTCAGCTGCCCAAAGGTACGAATCAATGCTCTATATTTGTATAAATGCTTCCTTATGGGAATTTTGGATATTGTTTTGGGGTTGCTGCTCGCCTATGGGTTTTACAGGGGACTTAGGAACGGGCTTTTTGTAGAAATTGCATCTCTTGTGGCCTTAATTGCAGGTTTATACGGAGCAATCCATCTCTCATACATCACGGGTGACTATCTGGAAAAAAGAATGGAATGGGATGAACGCTATATTAATATCATCGCCTTCATTATCACTTTTTTTGTCATTGTGCTCCTGGTGCATATAGCCGGTAAACTCATTACCAAGCTGATAGACCTCACAATTTTAGGCCTTTTAAACAAAATTGCCGGTGGGATATTTGGAGCAGTTAAACTAGCCGTACTTATGGGGGCGATATTGATTTTCTTCGAAAAGGCCAATTCCTCTTTAAATCTAATTGAAAGTGATTCTACTCAAAATTCAGTCCTCTATGAGCCTGTAAAAAACCTTGGTGCTTTTGTGTTTGGGGCAGTGATTAATCACTATAATCAACCTGAAGAGGGAGCATAATTGGACTTATTAATCATCTATACTTTGGTATATCTTTTTTCGTTGAAATGATTTGTCTCCATTCAACCATATAATTGGACGTTTTAACGAAATAAGAGTTATATAACGCAGAAATTATCATTTTCATCAGATAATTTCTTTACATTTCCCTGCTGGTTTACGAACAGCATCCCCCGAACCTAAGACTTCCTGCTTACAGGTAGAACACTATATGAAAATGAGATTATCCTTATTAATCTCGGTTTTATTTGTATGTCTGGCAACCTCGTGTACCAAGGAGTCTGTAGACCGTACAAATATTCCGACAGCAGAGAACGCAATTGCCATAGAACAGCAATTATTGGGAGTGGTCAATGAACACAGGACAAGCCTTGGCTATTCCAGTTTGGAGTTTAGTGAGGTGGCCTATAGTTATGCCAATACCCACAATGATTATATGATTGCCAAGGGCAGTCTTAGTCATGATAATTTCAGCTCAAGGGCGTCTGGGATTGCCGAAGAAGTAAATGCTGAATACGTTGCAGAAAATGTTGCCAAGGACTATTCCTCAGCCCTGGAAGCTTTTCAAGGCTGGCTAGAAAGCCCCAACCACAAAAAAACCATGGAAGGTGAATTTACACATACGGCCATAAGTGTGAAAAAAGACGGGCAGGGGAATCTGTACTACACACAGCTCTTCTACAGATAAGCCTACATCCCTATTGTTAGTTTTCTTACCTTTGATTTTGACAAGAAATCCACACCTTTTGTTAACTTTCTTATAGCGTAACATATGGCCATTCAAGCTCCGTTTAATCTCCAAAAATGGATTGAAGAAAACAGGGATACCCTTAAGCCCCCTGTGGGGAATAGAAATTTGTATAAAGAGGCCGGGGATTTTATTGTAATGATAGTAGCCGGTCCTAATGCACGCAAAGACTATCACTATAATGAAACCGAAGAGCTCTTCTATCAATTGGAAGGGCATATCGATATCCATATTCAGGAAGACCGACAGAAAAAAACTTTGCACCTGGGACCCGGGGACATGTATCTGCTCCCTGCAAGTGTGCCTCACTCCCCCGTACGGCATGAAGGATCTATAGGGCTGGTAGTAGAACGCAAACGCCAACACATGGAAGTTGAAGATGGTTTACTGTGGTTCTGTGACCAGTGTAATAATAAACTTTACGAGGCTTATTTCACCCTGCATGATATAGAAAAAGACTTTTTGAAACACTTTGAAAAATTCTATGGCTCAGAAAAACTTAGGACCT
>CBDUAW010000113.1:0-7339 GCA_965365215.1 uncultured Eudoraea sp.
AATATTGTTCATTAAAAGGTAAGTAATGCTGGTGACCGCCTGCCTTGATAAGGTCACAAATCCCAGGGAACCTATTTCACTTAAGATGTTTTTCCTGAGCTTAAAGTGCTTAAATCTTATCTTAAGTTCGGAATTCTGTGAGAGAAAAAAATAAAGAATATACCCAAAACAGAGCAGGTAACCGGCTGTAGTGGCCCAGGCTGCTCCATGCATTCCCCAGTCTAATACATAAATAAAAAGGTAATCCAGGACAAGATTTCCAACGGAAGGGATTATCATGGCTATCATAGCGAAGCGAGGCTTACCTTCTGCCCTTATTACCGTATTCCCCATCATACAAAGTGCCAAGAAAGGAACTCCGTACAAGACAATGGTATAATATATTTTCGCAGGTTCAAAAATGTAGCCCTTGCCTCCAAATGCCGGAATAAGACTATCAATATAGTACAAACCCAATACTACCATAAAAACGGTAACCAAAAGGGTAAGGCTTATCTGATTCCCAAAAGTGTTTAATGCCTTGTTTTTATTATTAGCCCCCAAAGCTCGGGAGATAATACTGCTTCCGCCAATTCCAATAGCCATCCCAAGGGCCGCAATAAAAAAGGATACCGGCAAAACCACGTTTATAGCGGCAATAGCTATGGAACCTATCCAATTTCCTACGAAGATGGTATCGACCAAAATATTGAGACTCATAACGAGTATCCCTATAGATGCCGGAACAGCTTGCCTAATAAGTAATTTACCTATAGGTTCTGTTCCCAACTGGTCTGATGATACCTTTGCCATTACACCGGGAGGGATTGATTTTTATCCCATTCCTGAATCCACTTTACCATAAGATCAACCCAGGGATCAGCGTCATTAAGGCAGGGAACATGCATGTATTCTTCACCTCCGGCCTCTTCGAACTGTTCTTTTCCCTCCATGGCTATTTCCTCCAGGGTTTCCAGGCAATCACTGACAAATGCCGGGGTGATGACAGCAAGTTTCTTTTTACCTTCTTTGGCTAGGCGTTCAAACTCAAAATCTGTATATGGCTTCAGCCATGGATCTCCCGCGAGCCGGCTTTGAAAAGAACTGCTCACCTTTTCCTCCTCCAGACCTAGGTATTTAATTACCCTGGCTGTTGTATCATAGCATTGATGCCTGTAACAGGTATGATGAGCTACGGAATTTATATTGCAACAACTCCCATCAATTTTACAGTGAAATTTAGTAGGGTCTGACTTTCTTATATGCCTTTCCGGTATTCCGTGGTAGGAGAACAAGATATGATCATAATCAAAACTTTCCAGGCTTTTGGATATACTTTCGGACAGGACTTTAATGTAATCGCCATTCCTGTAAAAGGCCGGAAGAGTTGTAAGCTGCATTTCCGGGAAATGCTCCTGCTGCACTTCCAGCGTTTTTACAACCACCGTTTCATAAGAAGACATTGCATAATGTGGATATAGTGGCACCAGCAAGACCTCGTTAACATCTTCCACCTTTAAGGATTTAAGTGCCTTATATATACTCATTGATCCGTACCTCATTCCCAGAGCTACCGGAATGGAGGTTTTGGATTGCACCTTAGCCTTAAATCGCTCAGATATCACAATCAGCGGGGAGCCATCCTCCCACCAAATTTTTTTATACGCTTTTGCAGACTTTTTAGGTCTTGTTTGTAATATTATTCCACGAACCAACACATTTCGCAGCCACCTGGGCACATCAATCACTCTCTCGTCCATCAGAAATTCATCAAGATACGGCTTCACTGCCTTTGGGGTTGGGGCATCGGGTGATCCAAGATTTACAAGTAATACTCCTTTCTTCATAACAATCGTTTAGGAAAAATGGTAAAAATTTTTGTTCCTCACCCCTGGAAATTGTAGGGAGGACAGCCTTTAGCCGGCCTTTTTAACAGCGCAAAAATACTACTTACTTGTTATTTGCGTTTAATTTAAATGATTACTTTTTTGATGCGTGCATAAGGATTCCCTATGGAATAACCAACCGGTGGGATCAGTATCCTAATCCGTTTTACCATCCAGAAAGTAATTCCTGAGAATTCGGGAGAGTAAACGAACCAAATCAAACTAAAAATGCGCTTTTTCAGCACCTCTTTTTTGCTATGCTTTGCTATGGCTGTTTTTGCCCAGGAAGACAATAGCCTCTTATGGGAAATTTCCGGAAATGGCCTCAAGCAATCCTCTTATCTTTATGGAACCATGCATGTGAGTAAGAAAATCGCCTTTCATTTGGACGATGTTTTTTACGAAGCCCTTTATGCAAGTGAAATTGTTGCTCTGGAATCTGATCCGGGAACCTGGCTCGAATCGGATGTAGATAGAAGCGGGGCAAGCCCGGGTTCTGGTTATGGATTTGATCCAAAAGGTTTTTATTCCTATTCGTTTATTCCAAAACCTCCCTCAAAGCAAGAACTGGGACGTTCTATTTCCTCTGAGGACCGCTTGGTAAATAATATTCTATACCGTACCAATGAGTACGCCCAAAACTTTGAGGAAGATACCTATTTAGATATGTTCATTTACAGGGCAGGGGCAAAGTATGGAAAATCGATTGTTGCATTGGAAGATATGGAAGAAGCAACGGCTTTGGTGGGCCGTGCGAGTAGAAATGCCATGAAGCAGAAACCAGATGAATGGCTTCAAAAAAAGATGCAACAGCAAGACCTTACATTCCTGATGCAAAATGCCTATCGGGAGCGGAATATAAACCTCTTAGATTCTATTGATAGGGCAATGTATACCGATTACTATCTGCAGCATATGTTGTACCTGCGGAATGAAAATATGGCTGAAAAGTTAAATTCCGTAATGCAAAAAGGAAAAGTCTTTGCCGGTATCGGGGCTGCGCATTTACCTGGTAAGCGTGGAGTAATTGCCCTGCTGAGGCAAAAAGGGTATCAGGTAAAACCCCTCATCTCAGAAGCCACTGCAAAAGGCAAATCCCTTAAGGAAAAAATAGAATCTAAAACACTGGAATTAAATCTGAAGCGTTATGCTCCGGAAGATAATTTCTTCTCCGTAAAACTGCCCAGTAAGCTAATTCTGATATCACATGAGAATAAAGCCATCTATGTTGCTGCGGACCTGGCTAATGGCAGTTATTTCATGGTAAATAGAATTCCCACCTTTTCATACCTAAAAGAAAATGAGGTTGTTTCTCTCGATGATATAAATCAATTACTGTTTGAAAATATTCCTGGGTCTATTGTCTCCAAAAATAAGATAGTCAGAAATGAACTGGAAGGACTAGATATTCGTAATAAATTAAAAAACGGAGACCACCAACGATATCAAATATTCCTAACTCCCCTGGAAATAATCATCTTTAAAATGTCTGGTGAGGGCGAATATGTAGACATTCATTCCGATAAAATATTTGACAGTCTTGTTTTCGAAAAAACATTAGCCGGGAATGAAATTGTAAGCTCCGCCTATACAGATTTTGAAATAAGGATGCCTGCTCAACACCATTTTTACAACCCATCTCAAATTGGAGACCGTTATATTGAAGGATATGACAAATATACCAATAGTTATTTTTTCTTAAAAAAAGTAACGATAAATGATCTTAATTTTATTGAAGAAGACCGCTTTGAATTGAAACAAATTCAGCGACGTTTCTACCAGGATCTGGATTTGAATCCCATTTACGACAAGGCTGAAAACGGAAGTTTATCTTCTAAAGCCCTGGTGGAAGAAAGTACATCTGAATATCTCTACTTAAAGTCTTATTTGCAAAATGGAGATTATTATCTTCTGGGTGCCAAAACCAGTAAACCTCAGCAAGCTGAAGAATTCTTGAACTCCTTTGTAATAAAAGATAATACCTACTCCCTGCCATTTGAAAAAATAAGAGACACTGCTATGTATTTTTCTACGGTATCTCCTGTAAAACCCCTTCACTTTGTGGAAAACAGTGTGGCATATATGCACGGTCAAAGAAAGTCTAAACCCTACAATGCCTACACCAAAAAAACTCGCTATCAAAACAAAAACAATGAAGCCGTATCTATTGAGCTCAACAAAGCACATGATTTTATGACTTTTCCTGATATCGACTCATTGTGGACACTCAGAAAAAAATATTATCAGAAGAAACAATTTAAGATAATCCGGGAAAAAAATACCCGGAAGGAAAATGATCTCTACACGCAGCAATATATCCTGGTCAACACGGGAAGCACACGAGGGATCCTTGTAAAAAACGTGGTCAAAAATGGATTACTTTACGAAATAAAAACACGGATAGACACCCTTCTGGGACCTAGTAAGTTCGTAAGGGAATTCTACAATAATTTTTCTCCCCTGGATACCGTTGTGGGAAAAAGCCTTATGGAGGATAAAGTGGATAGATTCTTTACGGCCTTGAGGGAAAATGACAGTATTATCCGCAAGGGATATCGATTTCCCATTTTTAAGGAACACCATATTGATTCGCTAATCTACTATATAAGCCACCACAAATTCCAAAGCGACCAGAAGCATATTGAAGCACATTTAATACATAAACTGGGGGAGTTATCTCACCCAAAAGCAATCCGGTTCTTTAACGAGTATTATGCTTCAGCTTTCAACAATTCATCGGCACAAACAAAAGTGTTACAGGCCGTGAGCAATCATAAAAATGAGGAAAGTCTTAAACTGTTGCTAGCACTGTTACAAAAAGACCTTCCGCTTGTTTCTAACCATAAAGAGATAGGACTAATATTTGAACCGTATCAGGACAGCCTGCCACTTGCCAGAAAGTTATTTCCCGAACTTTTGGATTTTAGTACTATTACGGAATATAAGCTTCCCATAATCTCCCTGATGGCCGATTTAAAATCAAATGGTCTTATCAAAACCCCACTTTACAAAAAGTACAGAAAACAACTTCTGAATGACGCCAAACTTCAATTGAAAAGGTCTCTGGGTCAGAACAATGAAAATATGGGTTATCAACGTTCATATCAAAAACTTGGCAGGAGGCAGACGAACCAATTACTGGAAGACTATATAATTCTCTTATATCCCTTTCGAAAGGAGAAGGAGGTGGCTCATTTCTTTAGCAGACTTACCATGATTAAGGAGCCCACTATAAGGACAACCTATGCCATGGTCATAGCAGAACACGATGAACATTCACCTTTGAACTTAATCGATTCCTTGGCCGGTGATATCAATAGCCGTAAGCTCATCTTTGATAAACTAAAACATATTGGGAAGCCCTATTTATTTCCCGATGCCTACAGGATTCAGGAAGCGCTTTCAGAAGCAGCGCTCTTCGAAGATCGGAGATTCCTTTCAGACCAGGACGAGATAGTATACCTTGGTAAGGAGACCATTGAGGAAAAAGGCAAAGAATTTTCCGGATATTTCTTTAAGATGAAAAGCGAAATGGACTACGATAAAGGTTTTAAGTTATTTCTGGTAGTTCACGATCCAGAGGAGGGTATGAGCTCTTCCTATTACTACAAGAACAAGGGATACCGGATACCGGATACGGAAACAGATCTTCAGGCAATGGAATACGTAAAAGAGGGCTTCTTATTGAGAAACCGAAAAAGGGCCACTGTTTTTAAACCGGAAAGCTATAAGAGTTATAGCTTCTTAGGCCTATAAATTGTAAATTTACCTGTAAAAGGGGCTATGGGTCGTCTTATCATCCTATTCTTAAGTATTCTTTTTGCCCAGGCGTTTTACGCACAGGGTGTTAGTTGTTCTGCCCAAGACCTGGAAGCATTTCACAATAAAGTATCAGAGTTAAAAAAAATAGATGCTGCCCCCAACGGTGCCTTAATGGTAGCTGTTGGAAAGAGTTTTTTAGGGATTCCCTACGTAGCCCAAACCCTGGAAATTGGACCTCAGGAAACCTTAGTTATTAACCTTCAGGGATTAGACTGTACCACCTTCGTTGAAAATGCGCTTGCTTTCAGTATCATGAAAAAATCTGGTGTTGAAAGCTTTGATGAATATATAAGGATACTGGAAAACATAAGGTACCTGGATGGCCAAATTAATGGGTATTCCTCCCGTCTGCATTATTTTTCTGACTGGATTGCACAAAACCAATCTAAGGGACTGGTCCGCGATATTACCCAGGAACTAGGAGGTTCAGAGATAGAAAAGGATCGAAATTTTATGAGCACACACCGTGAGCTCTATCCTTTTTTAAAAGAGGAAATGAACTATAAGCAGCTCCTTGACGTAGAGAAAAATCTTTCCGAAATTCCATTTTTTGTTCTTTCGCAAAAAGATATCGGGTTTAAAGAAGACCGCATTAAGGAAGGAGATATCATAGCCTTAGCTACCACTATTCCAGGCCTGGACGTAACGCATACCGGAATTGCCATGAGGGGAAAAGACGGCAGGATTCACCTATTACATGCCTCAACCTCAGGGCAGGTTGAAATTTCCAAACTTCCTTTGGTGGAATATTTAAAAAAGATAAAAAACAATTCAGGGATCTTGATTGCGAGGCCTATTTTTTGATATATTCCGTGTAAATAGCAATGGGCACCAGGCCGGTCTAACCACAAAAGTATTTCTTAGGCAGCATCCCATAAGAAATAAGGTCCGGGGAATATTCTCCCAAAGGTTCGTTTTGGTTATCGGAAAAGGCAGGTGGAACTGCAGCCGCCTCAAATATGGCAACACCAAGGGTATTATTAAACTTTCTTCTGTTCATTGAAATACTTTATTGAATTATAAAATTATCTTCCCAGACAGTAGTTTATTCCTCCTAACAAATGCTGTTGAAAATCCGGATCATCATAAGCGGCCATCGTATGGCCCAATCCGGTGTAAAAAACCCGGCCACCCTCAAATTCATGGTGCCAGGCGATGGGGTGGAAATCCCCATTCTTGCCACCCTGGTAGCTCGATTCATCTAGTTTAAGAAGTATCCTGATATCAGGATTAATATCTCTGAAATTATACCATTCATCAAAATGTGACCAACTGTTTCCGAGGTGTGCAGTGGCAGGATGCTCCCTATCAACTACCTCTATCCGGGCCATTTGCTGTTTGGGGTGATCGAGAAAGTAAGCCCCTACCAGCTTCCCATACCAAGGCCAATCAAATTCCGTATCACTGGCAGCATGTATCCCCATATAATTGCCTCCACTGTTTATATAGCGCTTAAAGGAGATTTCCTGTTCAGTTCCCAGCACATCCAAGGTGGTACTTAAAAAAACAACCAAATCAAATTTCTTGAGGTTAGCCAAATGGAAATCCAGGGAATCCTCAGTTTGCACAATATCAAAATTGTGTTTATCCCCCAGTTGTTTTAGGGTAAGAACGCCTTTTTCGATCGACTTATGGCGGTATCCTGCTGTTTT
>CBDUAW010000114.1:0-7292 GCA_965365215.1 uncultured Eudoraea sp.
AGATATCAATTCCATTATTCTTCCGATGAGTAAAAATGCCAAAGAACCTATTGGATCTATGGGTTCTGATACGCCTATTGCCGTTTTATCGGAAAGACCACAATTACTGTACAATTATTTCAAACAACTTTTTGCCCAAGTCACCAACCCTCCTCTTGATGGTATTAGGGAGGAATTAATAACCGATATTAGCCTTACCCTGGGAAGCGATCAAAACATCTTTGAGATTACGGAACTACATTGCAGAAAGCTTAAAATACAGAATCCGGTAATCTCCAAAGAAGATTTGGATAAGATAAAGAACTATGATGCCAGCCCTGACTATAAGGTGGTTTCTATTCCAATTCACTATGATATTGAAAGGGGTCACAATGGCCTGGAGGAAGGACTTACCAAGGTTCTACAAATGGCTGAAAAGGCAATAGATGAGGACGCAAATATTATTATCCTATCGGATCGGAATATAGATGATAAAAAAGCACCAATTCCAGCCTTATTGGCCTGTTCCTTTGTAAACAGCGGATTGCGCAGTCTTAGAAAAAGGTCACAGCTAAGTATTATTATAGAGTCTGCAGAGCCAAGAGAAGTTCATCACTTTGCCCTACTATTTGGTTTTGGTGCCAGTGCCATTAATCCTTATCTGGTGAACGAAATTATAGCAGAACAGATTGAGGCACAAGATATTACGGATTATACTTTTGAGGAAGCCATTAAAAATTATAACAAAGCGATAGGGAAGGGTATTCTCAAGGTGATGAATAAAATTGGGATCTCAACCCTTAATTCTTACAGAGGATCACAACTATTTGAATGCATAGGCCTTAATACTAAGGTGGTAGAGAAATATTTTCCAAATACGCCCACAAGAATTGAAGGTATAGGCCTCTATGAAATTGAGAAGGAGATTTCCAAAAGACATCGGAAGGCCTTCGATATACAGCATGTGGCTGCCAACCTAGACCTGGAAATTGGCGGCGAATACCGATGGCGAAGAGATGGGGAAAAGCACATGTTTAATCCCTTATCCATTGCAAGGCTTCAGAAAGCAGTACGCAATAATGAACCTGAAACATATAAAGAGTTTTCTGAAATGGTCAATGAACAGTCTAAGAACCTGATGACCATTCGCGGGTTATTTGAATTTTCAAATTTTGATCCTATCCCGCTAGAAGAAGTAGAGCCATGGACCGAAATTGTAAAGAGATTTAAGACCGGAGCTATGTCTTATGGCTCCATTAGCAAAGAAGCACATGAAAACCTGGCAATAGCCATGAATCGAATTGGTGGAAAAAGCAATTCGGGTGAAGGAGGAGAAGATGCCGAACGTTTCTATAAAAACCAGACAGGAGATTGGAAAAATAGCGCCATTAAACAGGTAGCTTCCGGAAGATTTGGAGTAACCGCCAATTATCTCACCAATGCCAGGGAGATCCAAATAAAAATGGCCCAGGGGGCTAAACCTGGTGAAGGAGGACAACTACCAGGGCCTAAGGTAAATCCTGCAATTGCAAGGACCAGAAATTCTACCCCTTATGTAGGCCTTATTTCCCCTCCTCCTCATCACGATATTTACTCTATTGAGGATCTTTCCCAGCTTATTTATGATCTGAAGTCGGCAAACAGGGAGGCAAAGATCAATGTAAAGCTGGTTTCAGAAGTAGGTGTGGGCACGGTTGCAGCCGGAGTTTCAAAGGCAAAGGCCGATGTAATCCTTATCTCAGGTTTTGATGGGGGTACAGGTGCTTCTCCCTTAACCTCCCTGAAACATGCTGGTTTACCCTGGGAACTTGGGATTGCTGAAGCCCAACAGACCCTTGTCCTCAATGATTTAAGAAACAGAGTGGTACTGGAATGTGACGGACAGTTAAAGACTGGTAGGGATGTGGCCATAGCCTGCCTGTTAGGGGCTGAAGAGTTTGGGTTTGCCACTGCGCCATTAGTGGCCTCTGGTTGTATCATGATGCGTGTATGTCATCTAAATACCTGTCCAGTAGGGATTGCCACTCAGAATCCTGAATTGCGAAAGAAGTTTAAAGGCAAACCGGAACACGTGGTTAACTACATGTATTTTGTAGCGCAGGAATTACGGGAAATCATGGCCCAATTAGGTTTCCGAACTGTAAACGAGATGGTGGGGCAGGTAAAAAAGCTCGACAGGAACAGGGCTATTAACCATTACAAAGCGCATGGAATAGACCTTACTCCCATTCTACATGAAATCAACGTTCCAAAGGGAACCAAACTTTATAACACTCAGTTGCAAAAACACGACATAAGTAAATCCATAGAGTTTGAAATAATTGAGAGAGCGCATCCGGCACTTTTCCGCAAAGAAAAAACAAGCCTTGAATTCCCTATTCACAATACAGATCGGGCTGTAGGGGCCATCATCAGTAATGAAATCTCAAAGATATACGGGGCTGAAGGTTTACCTGAAAACACTCTGAAAATAAACTTTAACGGTTCTGCCGGACAGAGTTTTGGAGCTTTTGCTACCAAAGGCCTTACACTGATAGTTAACGGGAATACAAATGATTATCTGGGAAAAGGGCTCTCCGGGGCAAAACTAATAATCAAAATTCCTGAAGGGTCAACCCTGAAACCGGAAGATAATATCATCATTGGAAATGTAACCCTCTATGGTGCCACATCTGGAGAAGCATATATAAATGGGAAGGCCGGAGAACGCTTTTGTGTCCGGAATTCCGGAGCCAAAGCAGTTGTAGAAGGAATTGGTGATCACGGATGCGAATATATGACCGGTGGAGTTGCTGTGATCCTGGGTGCTGTAGGAAGAAATTTTGGAGCGGGCATGAGTGGAGGAATTGCTTATATCTACGATGTTGACAAGACATTTGAAAGCAAGTGCAATAAGGAATCTCTGAATTTACTACCCTTGGTGGAAGATCAGGATATTGCAGAGCTCAGGGCATTGATAGAGAACCACTATAATGCTACTTATAGTCCTTTAGCACAGCGGATTTTGGAAGGATGGGAGGATAATCTGAAGCACTTTATAAAGATCTTGCCCGAAGAATATAAACAGGCATTGATACGATTAGAAAACGAAAAAACTGAAGTCAACTAAAACCTATGGGGAAAATAACAGGATTTTTGGAGTTTGAGAGAAAGGTGGAACAGTATGAAGCTGTAAGCAAGAGGACTAAGCATTACAGGGAGTTTACAGTTCCCATGAAGGAAAAGGAAATTAAAGATCAGGGGGCAAGATGTATGGATTGTGGCATTCCTTTTTGCCATAGTGGTTGCCCACTTGGAAATTTGATCCCAGATTTCAATGATGCTATCTACAGGGGTAAATGGGAGCAGGCGGCAAAAATACTACACGCCACCAACAATTTTCCTGAATTTACGGGAAGGTTATGTCCGGCGCCATGCGAAGAAGCCTGTGTACTGGGGATTAATGAAGATCCTGTATCTATAGAAAACATTGAGAAGAATATTGTTGAAACTGCTTTCAAAAAAGGCTGGGTAAAACCCAACATTCCCGAATTCAGGAGCGGGAAGCAGATAGCAATAGTAGGTTCAGGGCCAGCCGGACTTGCGGCAGCGCAGCAATTAAATAGGGCAGGCCATACCATTACCGTATACGAAAGAGATGAAAAACCCGGAGGATTATTGCGATATGGAATACCCGACTTTAAATTAGAAAAAAGGATCATTGACAGGAGGTTGGAAATTCTGGAGGCGGAAGGAATTACTTTTAAATGTGGAGTACATATCGGCAAAGATATCTATGCAAAAGAGTTGTATGAGAATTATGATGCGGTTGTATTATGTGGAGGGGCCACCGTTAGAAGGCCATTGCCGATAAAAGGTGCAGAGCTCAATGGTGTTGTACAAGCAATGGATTTTCTATCCCAAAATAATCGCAAGGTAGATGGAATCAAAAAATTTGATACGGAGCTCAGCGCAAAAGGTAAGGATGTAATAGTCATTGGAGGCGGAGACACAGGTTCTGACTGTATAGGGACGTCGTTTCGTCAAGGGGCAAATTCTGTGGTAAACTTTGAAATTATGCCCAAGGCCACCCCGGAAAGACCTGCCGATCAACCCTGGCCTTTCTGGCCCATGCGTTTACGAACAAGCTCGTCTCATAAAGAGGGGGCCGAAAGAGTTTTTAGTATTTCTACAAAGGAGTTTAAGGGAGATAAGCATGGAAATCTGAAGAGCCTGGTAACTGTAGAAGTATTTTGGGAGAAGGTACCAGGGCAGCGACCTGTGTTAAAGGAAGTGCCGGGGTCAGAAAAAGAATGGAAGTGTGAGTTGGCATTATTGGCACTTGGGTTTACCGGCTCAGAAATAACCATTGCAGATCAATTAGGCCTGGAAATGGATTCAAGAACCAACATAAAAGCTTCGGCTGCCAATTATAAAACAAATATCCCAGGCGTTTTTGTCGCAGGGGATCAACGACGAGGACAATCACTTATTGTCTGGGCCATTTCTGAAGGCCGTCAGGCGGCTTATCATGTGGATGCCTACTTGATGGGGCATTCCGGTTTACCTTTAAAAGGTGAGGGCGACCTTCCAAGATTGTAATAAAATGCAATGTTCAAAGGTTTTAATTTTACGACCTGACTGACCCCTTACTTTTAAAAAGTACTACTATATTCTTCCAGATGTGAAGAAGGCTTAACTGCCATCACGTTCCTATTAAGCTCTTTTAACCTTTCATCTACTTTGTAGTGAACAGAGTTCTTTGAGAAAGAGCCCCCCTGTAATTTTTTGCCCGCTGGTAAACCTGTCAATATCTCAAGGCCATCATCAACAATATCTATTGCCCAGATTCTGAACAGACCTTGTTCAACAGCTAATGAAATTTCCTCTTTTAACATTAAATTTTCCAGGTTAGGCTTAGGAATAATGACTCCTTGATCACCATTCAAACCACCTTGAGCGCATACTTCATAAAATCCTTCTATTTTTTGATTAATCGCGCCAACAGGTTGCAATTCACCTTTTTGATTGATCGAACCGGTAACTGCTATACCCTGTTTAAGTGGTAGTTCTGCCAAACTCGATAATAAGGCAAACAATTCAGCACATGATGCGCTATCCCCTTCAATTTCCGAATAACTTTGTTCAAAAACCAAACTAGCAAAGAGACTCAACGCTTTGTCCTGACCATATTTTTCTAATAAATATCCCTGCAATATCAGGATTCCTTTTGTATGGATAGGCCCCGCCAATTTAGCTTCCCTTTCTATATCAATGAGCCCCATTTTGCCTGATGCGATACTCGCTGTTATTTTATTGGGCCTGCCAAAACGGATATCTCCTAGATCAAGAACAGATATGCCATTAATCTGACCTGCTTTGGAATCTTCCAAATTAATCATTAAATGTCCTCTTTTTATCATCTCGTTTATCTTGTCCTGTATCAGATTGGAACGATAAAAACGGGCTTCAATGGCTTTTTTAACATCTTCAGCTCCAATTTCCACCTTTTTCGCAATGCGAGCATAGTGATCTGCCTCATGGATAATATCTCTTATTTCCCGAAATTTTATTGAAATTTTTTCTCGATCTTCTGCAATTCTGGATGCGTGTTCTACAAGCTTCCCCATAGCTGTGTCCGTAATTGGAAATAGATCGTTTTCACGTTGAATCTTATAGGTAACCCCGGCAAAATCCAGAATATTTTGAGAGGAGTAATCCATGGAGGTGTCGAATTCAGCTTTAACCTTAAATAGTTCCTTAAAATCTTCATCAAGTTCATATAGGAGATAGTACCATCTGGGAGACCCAATTAAAATTACTTGAATATCCAGGGGAATAGGTTCAGGTTTTAAGCTTTTAGCACTGATTATGCCTAATTGTTCTCGAGCGTCTTCAATTACAATTTCGTTATTTTTTAAGGCTCTTTTCAGGCTATCCCAGGAAAAATAAGACATCAGAAGGTCTCTTAACGGTATTATCAAATACCCTCCATTTGCCTTGTGTAACGCTCCGCCTCTTATAAGTGTAAAATTCGTCAGGAGTGTTCCCATATACGATTCATGTTCTACCTTTCCAAATAGGTTATTTAAGGTTGGATTCAGCTCCAGAACAATGGGTGCTCCGGATATACCGGTATTATCTGTTATAACGTTTACATCATATTTTTGGATTCTCAGCTCCTGTTTATATTCATTCCATTCCTGTGTTAAACTGGCCTTTAAAAAACTATGCAAATCGGCTATTATGTCTTTCTTTATGTCTTCCAGGTGCAACAATACATTTTTAAAGTTCTTGTATTTGTCCTTTAATTCCAATAATAAGGTATCTATGGCGTATGAGGCAATACTTTCATCCAATTCCCGGAGGGATCCATTACTTGAGCGTTCTAGTTCACGATTTTCACGAATTAAATCGAAGAGTTCTTTCTTTAATTCGGTCTGTTTTTTAAGTATTTGATCGCGTTCCGTTTTACTGAGCTTCTTAAATTTTTCGTCATTCAAAGGTATTCCCTGGTCATCAGTAGGAATGACCATTATTTCTATTGGAGTGCGGGTAACAGTAAATTTATTTTCTCTGGCTTTTTTATTTATATTTTGAAATAATTCCTTTTCCTTTTGCCTGAAATCATCAATAATCTTTTCTTTTCTATCGTGATATTCTTTACTTTCAAAAGCATTGATCAGGATCTTTTGTATTTCTACAATCAACCGTTGAATTTCAAATTTAAATCTTTGTCCTCCGCCTTTTGGCAGTTTGAGCTTTTTAGGGTAGAACGAATCTTGAAAATTGTTGACATAACACCAATCTTCAGGAGTAATTTCTAGTTTTGCTTTTTCCTCTAAAAAATGATTTACAGCCTTCAATTTCCCACTTCCGGGATAGCCAGATACGAAGATGTTGAAGCCTCCTCTTTTATTTCCAATACCAAATTCAAGAGCTTTTAGTGCCCTATCCTGCCCAATAAGTAGTTTAGTTGGCTTTTTTTCTCGAACTTTCTTCCAGTCAATTTTATCTATGGTTATACTTCTTCTTAAATCACTTGGTTTTAGTAGATGTATCATGGATGATTTGTAATTAAAGATTGAATAAAGGTATTATATCAGTCTACTTCTGACTATGATGTTAATCAGCTAACGGGATATCTAAGTTTGCTGGAGTAGCTATTGAAAGAATCTACCCATCTTCACTATTCAACGTTTTAAGCTGCTTGTTTTCGACAGTAAAGGGGTTTAATTTGGAAATTGGGGAGGAGGCGTAGCGCCCCCAGGGGTTTTGAGAGCCAGGATGTGGTGGTGTGTGGTTAGGGTTAAAAAAAAGAGTCCCTCACATTG
>CBDUAW010000115.1:0-7267 GCA_965365215.1 uncultured Eudoraea sp.
CCGCCATTCCGCTTCGGTTTTCTCCACACGACGGTCCGGTTTCGGATTTCCCTTGGTTGCAAAGTGAATTATATCTTTCCAGTTAAGCATATTTTATAAATTAGCATTGACGAATTTCTATACAGAGATATCATTCTGTACCTTCATTAATTAATGAAGTATAAAGGTCGTAATATTTAATGGGAACTTACAAAGTAGTGATAGGCTAACTCATAAGATTAGGCATATTCATAGGAAGTGAAAAAAAGAAGATCGGCTAACAGGAACAGATTAGTGTATAGCTTGCTAATGGTAGCGGTTATCATTGGATTTTGGGTATTTGAAAATTTTTATACGCCAGGCCATTACAGTGAGCCGGAGGGGACAGCTGTACCAACCGTTTTTCCGGCTTCGCTCTTGCCAGAATCTACAACAGAAATGGTGGTAGCACACCAACATTTCACCCTGTCTTATAACGAACCCTTTGAACAGGCAGAATGGGTTGCCTACACCCTGAAGCCGGAACATTTAACTATGGACGAAAGGGAAAGGCCATTTTTCCTGGAAGATCCCAAGGTGAAGACCAAATCAGCAGATTGGAGAAATTATAAGGGATCGGGTTATGACAGGGGTCATCTTTGTCCGGCCGGAGACCGGCGATTCTCCGAGTACGCCTATAGGGAGACTTTTTATACCAGCAATATTGTACCTCAGGAGAATGAATTTAACGCAGGGATTTGGAACAGCCTTGAGCAGCAAGTGCGATATTGGTGTAAACGATATGGTACAATCTATGTTATTACGGGCGGGATCCTGGAAGGTAATTTGATGGCCATAGGTGACGAAGATGTTGCGGTACCGGAATACTTTTATAAGATTATAGTGCGGGGTAAACCCGACAAGCCAAAGCTTCTTTGCTTTCTTTTACCTCATGAGGACTCTGCCAAGCCCTTAGAGCAATTTTTAATCCCTGTAGATGAATTGGAAGCCCTTACCGGCATAGACTTCTTTCAGCGGCTGCCAGAGGCACGTGAAGTTGTTTTGGAAAAGACTGTTGAACGGGGAAATTGGAAATTTTAAAGCCATTCATTGAGGCGATTGGCATCGAGCTTTATAAAGATGAAAAGCAGTACCGTAAACCCTATAAGACCAGATCCGCCGTAACTAAAAAATGGCAGGGGTATTCCTACCGTTGGCAGAACGCCAATCACCATCCCGATATTTATAAAATAGTGGATTAGAAGAATAGAGATTACCCCATAGCCGTACATTCTGCTAAAGTCATTTTTCTGGCGTTCCGCCAGATAAACCAGTCTTAGTAGTAAGAGTGTAAAAAGGATTACAACGGTTGTTGTGCCCAGGAATCCCCATTCTTCCCCAACGGTACTAAAAATATAATCAGTATGTTGTTCGGGAACAAAATCGCCCTTAGTCCTGGTTCCTTCTAGAAACCCTTTTCCAAAAAGACCCCCGGATTCAATAGCCTTCTCAGACTGGTAGGTATTATACCCAATTGTTTTACGTATTTGTTCCAGTTTTGCCGGGTCTTTTTCCAGTCGAAGCCACAGGCTAAAACGATCCCTGTGGCGCTGTTCAAAAACATGATTGTAAACCAGGTTTACAGAGAGGGAAAAGCCAATGGTAATAACAAAAAACAAAATAAGAGGGAATGCCGGCACTTTCAACGAAGCTTTCTTGACAATCAGGAAAAGGGTGATTAATAGGGCCAAGCCAATTCCTACCCAGATAGTACCGAACATTAAGGTGGTAATAAATATTCCTACGGCAAGAACTGCTATTCCAAGATAGTAAAGGGGAAGACCCTCCCGGAATAATACAAATACCAGAGCAAAGAATACCAGGGCGCTCCCAGGGTCGGGCTGCGGTATGATTAATAATGCCGGGACCAGTATTATTATTAAAGCATAGAATTGATGTTTTACCCTTTTAATATCGGTTTGGATGTCGCTCAGGTATTTTGCCAGTGCCAGTGCCGTTGCAAATTTGGCTAACTCTGAAGGCTGAAGATTAAAAAAACCAAGATTATACCATGAAGTTGCTCCTGCTATTGTTTTTCCAAACAAAAACAGGCCCAAAAGTAATATTATGGTAATGATATAGAAGATACTGGCGAAGCGTTCATATAGGGAAGCTTCAAGGGCCAAAATCACAAAGACGGTTGCGAGACTAACCCCAATGAAGAAAAGTTGTTTCCCGTAAAGCTGACTGAAATCAAAGATAGAAGGGCTACTATCTGAGAAAGTACTTGAATAAATATTTATCCATCCAATCCCCACCAATAATAGAAACAAGAAAATAGTAAGCCAATCAATCCGCCGCAGGACATTCTTACCAAACATACTCGTTTATCTTGAATTCTTCCCCACTGTACGGTTTGGCGTATTCATGCTCCAATGTTTTTTCGAGCATACGCTTCTCCAAATCCTTTCGGGTTATTTCACCTTTAAGATATTTTTCAATCAATAAGGAAGCGATATGTCCGGCATACCGGGCACCGTAATATCCATTTTCTATGTATACGGCAAGAGCGATCTTTGGATTTTCAACCGGGGCAAACGCTACAAATACGGAATGATCTGTTAATTGGGTCCTGACCCCGTTAATTTTGGTAAAGTTTTCCACGGTTCCTGTTTTTCCGGCAATATCAATCCCCGGAATTCGCAGCCATTGTGCTGTTCCTTTTTCATAAACATTGGCCATTCCCTCTATCACCGGATCAAAATACTTCTGATCTATGGTGGTATACTTTCGTTCGGTAAATTTCGGAAAACTAATGTCTTCCCCATTAATTTTCTTTATGAGGTGGGGGGTATAATAATATCCTCTGTTCGCTATGGCGGCTGTCATATTGGCCAATTGTATTGGGGTGGCTGCTACCTCCCCCTGTCCTATGGAATTTGAAATAATAAATGAGGAAGACCATCTGTTGTCCCCGTACACCCCGTCATAATATGACTTCGAAGGGATTCTTCCCGGACGGCCTGTTGGTAAGTCATATCCCAAATAGTTTCCCAATCCAAAACTTTTAATATGCTTTTCCCAGACATCCATTCCTTGGTCTGTGGTTTCATATTTGTCATATAACTTCCGGAAAGTTCCGGCGAAATAAGCATTACACGATTTATAGATACCGCTGTTCATATTTCTTATGCCTCCACCGCAGTGGCACCCCCTTTTGGTATTTCCAACGTAAAAACCATTATAACAGCGAAAAGTAGTTTCAGGAACGATCACTCCTTCCTGCAGGGCTACAAGAGCGTTTAGCGTTTTGAAAGGAGAACCTGGCGAGGGTTCTGCCAGTATGGCCCTATCCCAGGTAGGCTTAGAAATGGTATCATAATGCAGTTTACTGTAATTTCTGGAACGTTCCCTTCCAACCAGCAGGGCCGGATTATAGGTAGGCCCGGAAATAAGGCTAAGAATTTCACCAGAAGCAGGCTCAATAGCGACTATGCCCCCTCTCTTACCGTGCATTAGTCGTTCCCCGTATTCCTGTAGTTCTTTATCCAGGCTAATGTGTATCTCTTTTCCCTGCTCCGGTAAGGTATCCAGAGTACCATTTTTATAAGGGCCGATGTCTCTGTTAAAGCGATCTTTCTGGATATATTTAACCCCTTTCCGCCCCCGGAGGATTTCTTCATATTCTTTTTCTATACCTGTTCTGCCGGTTAGTTCACCCTGTACATAGTAAGGGTTCCTTTTAAGGTCTTGTTCATTTACTTCACTGATATAGCCCAAAACATTGGCGCCACTTTCGGTGTCATAGTATCTCAAGGATCTTTTTTGGATATAAAAGCCCTCATATTTTCTCATTTTTTCCTGGAGACTGGCGTAGTCTTCCTTTGATAATTGAGGCACAAGAACCGAAGGGAGCCTGGGCGAGTAAATTCTTGCTTTTCGGAGTCTTTCAATAAATTTTTCCTTATCAATTCCCAAAAGATTGCAAAATTCCAGAGTGTCCAGGGGTTGAACTTCCCTCGGGATTACCATTACATCATAGGCCGGCTGGTTTGCAACCAGGAGTTTCCCATATCGGTCATAGATATAACCCCGCTCGGGGTAATCGTAGATGGCCTTTATGGCAGAGTCCTCCAAAACCTGACTTGGCGAGGTGCTAAACAGCTGCAAATACGATAACCTTACTATAAAGGTTACCCCTATTAAAACTATAATCGATGATAATAAAATCTTCTTCATTCTTTTTCGTCGCTAAAAAGTGAACCGAAAAGCAGGCATAGCACCAACGTCCCTAAGGATGTAAACACCACTTTCTTCAAAATTACTAGCAAATTGGAGAAACTAAAAATTTCTAATGAAAAGAAAACGATATGGTGTACTATTACTAATAACGCCAAAAAAGTTATTTGTTGTACTCTGGTAGCATTGGAGAGCCTAAAACTCTGGAATTCGTAATTGACGCCAAAAACAAAGCGCATTATTGCGGGTCTCAAATAAGCAATTGTAACTGTGGCTGCGCTGTGCAAGGCCAGGGTATCTGAAAAAATATCGATTAGCAGCCCCAACAGAAAACCCAGGCTAATGAACAAAATCCGGTTTTCTTTTATAGGATACCAAAACAGGAACAAGATATATACCATTGGATTTATAAAACCCAGAAAGTTCAGACGGTTAAATACCAGAACCTGAATCAGGATCAATAGGATAAACCTGATGAGATGAATAAAATAACTATTCCTGACCATCTTCTATTTGGGATTCCAGCTGAAGGATTTCAGGCCTGTTTATATTTTCGATGATATATACATTCTTAATGTTTGTCATGTCACTGAACAATTCAACATCAATACTGTAAAAACTTTTGGAGGTATTCAGGTCAAATTTTTTAATGGTCCCAATCGGAATATTCTCCGGAAAGATACTAGACATAGCACCGGTAACTATAGTGTCACCTACCAGTAATGGCACCAAACGGGGGATGTCTTCAAGCTGCACCTCGCTAAATCTCCTGGTATCCCAGGTAAGGGAGCCAAAGTAATTAGTGTTCTTGATCTTTGCATTTATGTTCGAATTTGTGTTCAGGATACTTTGAACAATAGAAAAATTTTGAGAAGTATGTTCCACTATTCCCAGGATTCCCTTTGAAGTTATTACACCCATATCCTGCTTTAAACCCTGGTTCTTCCCTTTATCAATGGTGATATAGTTATTTGGGCTCGAAAAACTATTCTTTATTACCTGTGCAGTACTGATTTTATATTGTAGCCCGGTAGTGTCGATCTCCAGGGAATCTGAAATCCCACTGTTGTACAGTAATTTTCTCAGGGTCTGGTTTTCCTCAAGGAGCAGGGCATTTTCCTCATTGAGTTTAAAATACGAAGAAAAATTGCTCGATATCTGGTAGATGTTGCCTGAAACCCAATTGGCGGAATTAAAAAATTTTGATTGGTGGTAGGAATGCGATTGAATGGTAAAGATCAAAGAGATGACTAACAGAAGCAGATATAACAGGGAAGTCTTATATCTGATAATAAAGTTGATGATCTGCTGCATTCACTTTTCCAATTACAGGTTCCACATATAAAGCATCTAGGAATAACGGCCCTTTATAAGGCGAGCAATATTATTTTATCAGGATACTCTTGTAACGCTCTAAATTCTTCAATGCTATACCTGTACCTCTAACTACTGCCCTCAGCGGGTCTTCTGCGATATAAACAGGGAGATCAGTTTTTTGGGAAAGGCGTCTGTCCAGCCCTCTTAGCATAGAACCTCCTCCTGCGAGGTAGATTCCGGTATTGTAAATATCCGCAGCTAGCTCCGGAGGGGTCTGCGAAAGCGTTTCCATAACAGCATCTTCAACTCTGAGAATAGACTTATCCAAAGCCTTGGCAATTTCCCTGTATGAAATAGAAACCTGCTTCGGTTTTCCGGTAAGCAAATCCCTGCCCTGTACAGACATCTCATCGGGTGGAGATTGAAGGTCTTCTGTGGCAGAACCAATTTGAATTTTAATATTTTCTGCTGTGCTTTCCCCTACATAAAGGTTATGCTGGGTTCGCATATAATAAATGATATCGTTTGTAAAAACATCACCCGCAATTTTGACAGATTTGTCACATACAATTCCCCCTAATGCAATTACAGCGATCTCGGTTGTTCCCCCACCAATGTCCACAATCATGTTGCCCTTTGGCTGCATAATATCCAGACCAATACCAATAGCTGCGGCCATTGGTTCATGTATTAGATAAACTTCTTTTCCATTAACTCTTTCGGCTGATTCTTTAACCGCACGCATTTCCACTTCCGTTATTCCAGATGGTATACAAATTACCATTCGCAATGCCGGGGGAAACCATTTCTTTTTAAGTGCCGGAATATTCTTGATAAACATGTTGATCATCTTTTCCGAGGCGTCAAAGTCTGCTATTACGCCGTCTTTCAGAGGTCTGATCGTCTTGATATTTTCGTGGGTTTTACCCTGCATCATGTTGGCTTCCTTACCTACGGCAATGATTTTCCCGGTTATTCGGTCTCTGGCAACAATAGAAGGGCTGTCTACCACAACTTTGTCGGCATGAATGATTAATGTATTAGCAGTACCAAGGTCGATTGCTATTTCCTCAGTCAAGAAGTCAAAGAATCCCATTTATTAATTTTTGGTTTCGGATGATAGGGTGTTTTTCATCGACAAAAGTAGTAAAATTAATGCTTAAAATGACGTGTTCCCGTCATAACCATTGCAATTCCATTTTCATTGCAATAGTCGATACTCAACTGGTCTTTTATGGAGCCCCCTGGCTGTATAACGCTTCGAATACCGTTATGGTGTGCAATTTCCACACAATCGGGAAATGGGAAGAAAGCATCACTCGCCATGACCGCCCCATGTAAATCAAAATTAAAGGATTTCGCCTTGTGGATAGCCTGGTTTAGGGCATCAACGCGGGAGGTTTGTCCTGTACCACTCGCACAGAGCTGCATGTTTTTTGCCAGAACAATAGTATTAGACTTGGTGTGCTTACAAATTTTGGAAGCGAAGATTAGATCTTCCAGTTCCCTGCTGCCCGGCTTTTCCTCTGTTACTTGCTGTAGTCCCTCCTTAGAATCTGTGATATTGTCGCGTTCCTGGACTAAGGCGCCATTGAGGCAGCTTCTAGTAATGGTTTTTGGAAAATTAAATTGCCGTTGGATTAACAGGATTCTGTTTTTCTTTGCTTGCAAGATAGCTAAGGCGTCTTTGCTAAACGCCGGTGCTATCACAACTTCACAGAATAACTGATGAATCTCTTTGGCGGTGGCATTA
>CBDUAW010000116.1:0-7251 GCA_965365215.1 uncultured Eudoraea sp.
CGTTCCAATCTGAAGCCCGGTCTTCCGGGTATCTTCAATATCCAACTCAATTAAGTTAACAGAAACATTGGCAATTACTTCATCCTTGCGCAATAGGGAATAAGGGATATAATTATCTGTCCAGAAACCGTTTTGATACCAATTTTCAAAATTGATCCCAAAGGTGGCCTGTGCCAATTGGTTAAAGCTTTGTCTGAGGCCGTGGTTGTCCTTAAAGTCTCTGACAAACCGATAGGTAGTATTATTTAATTTTATATGCTCCATAATGCTAGTTTGCCCTTATTAGCCTTGAAGTGATTCCCCATCAAATAATTTAATAGCATCTTGTTGGCTCCCGGACATACATAAAACCCTTATGAAATAGCATCCCGTTACTTTTAAAAATGTTTTTTTTCATAATACTGTTTTTACGTTTGATCATCGAACTGATCCTGAATAAAAAGCAAAACAACTCCATTCGGGTCCAGAATTGAAAAACTCCTATGCCCCCATGGCTGATCTATAATCTCTTGTTTAAAGACAACTCCTTTGGCCTTATACTTTTGGAAGAGTTCATCGATATTCCAAACCTGAATTACCATAAAAGCACCCTGCGGAACTCTGTAGTCTAAGGCTGTATTTAAATACTTTTCATCACCCGGATGATGTAAAACTTCAATTAGCCCCAAACCAGATTTGAATAGAGATCCTTTGTCGTGCTCATTTCTGTCCCAGGAGTGTTCCAGATGCAGTTCTAAGGTATTACTATAAAAACTACAAGTTTCTTCATATTTCTTAGTGAAATAGGCAAAACGGAATTTTCCTTCTCTTTTCATCATGAGCACTTGATTGTAGAGGGTGTTGTTTTATTTATATCAATGTAATACCAAAAAATTGATCGGACAAGATTAAAACGGAGCTTACTATCATAACCATTAGCGTTGTCCAAAGGTGGAAGCGCCAATGCAATTTATATTTCATTGAGATTTAATAAATTCATTAGTCCGGCTAACAATCTCATATAAAAGGCTGTAAATAAGAATACATAAAGGTATTTGTTCCAGCTGCCTGATCTCAGGATTACGAAAAAGAGCAATCCTTCTAAAACAGTAATGATTGGGCCAGCTGCAGAGATAATGATTTTATGCCAGGCTGTTGGGTTTTGCCCGTCCAAAGGAGATGTTCCGTTTAATCTCATTATGGTCTCATATCCCAGGAACTCGCTTGTGGACCAATGGGCAAATTCATGCAGAATCCAGGTAAAGAGCACAGCTACAACTCCGCAAAGCAGATATCTGAGGGTTATTTTCTGGTCAACCATTTGGGTTTTTTTTGAAATTCCACGCTAGGATTGTTGAGAAGTGCTTTTTGCGATCCATATTTTTTTAGTCTTCCATAGTCTGACGATAGTAATGACAGAGACCAGCAGCCCTAGAAACAGGTTGATAGGAAAGACAAAAAAACCAATGATGTTGCCTTCCAGGGGGGAAATCCAGATAAAAAAGGTGATCAGGCCTATAAAATAAAAGAGGTGCCGCTCAGAAAAAATATAAAGGAAACTGTTATCGCCTTTTACCCTGAAGGGATGCTTATTGGAGGTAAAGATAAGGCTGTAGATTGCTAAACGGGCCAAATAGATAAGTACTAAAAAGAGGATAAAGGCCAGGGGGTTAACCTGGTAGACGTTGGTCCCCTTGGTGGTGCCATAATCAAATTCGGCACAAAGCAGATAGGAAAACATCTGATAAAAAGGATTCCCAATAATGCTCAGGACCAGAAAAAAGAAATATTTGAGTAAGTGCACAGCTTATTTGTATGAATTTATACCGATTGTAAATAGGCTTCTCTGATCCATTCCTTCAGTTCCGCATCTACTTCGCCCACCTCAGATAGTCTTACCCTGTGGGTGCACATACTGCCAAAGGGGCCGGAATTTTCGAGTCGGGCACCCACCGGCTTGTCTTTTAGCTTAAAGCCCAGGTCTATGCGGGTTTTGGTGGCGGGTTTGATAAGAATAAATTGCCTTTTCCGGATCACGCTCACGCTTCCCTTTTTAGGGGTAATGGTGACATCCTTGCCGAGCGACTCCACATAGGCGATCAGGGCCTTGTAGATGGGTAACAAGCCTTCCTTGCCCTTGTACTGGGCAGTTACCAGGTCTTCCTCAGAGCCCCCCTGATCTTTGGAAACCGCTACTATGGTATTGGCAAAGCCATGGGTGACCTGGTGCTCTGTCTTTAGGAATTTTACTGCCTCGGAGTGTTTGGCGAAGGCCTTCTCCTTTAACAGGACCTTCCATTCCTCGAGGGATTTCCCGGTCTTTTCGGGCATATTGCTGATCATGGTTTGTAGTGCCTTATCCATGGGTAAAGTGGTTTAATGCTATTCTAAAATAGGAAAATATTTGTTGGTATTCTTTGGGCCGGCGGAATCTCAAGCCTTAAGATGCGCCACCCATCTGGGAAACTCTCCCACATTAAGGGGGTACTTGTATTCTACCAATACAAAATGGCTTCCGATATGTTTGTTAAATTTCGGATGCTTTTTAAAATATTCGTAGATATCTACAATCATCGCATAGAATTATATTCCCAAGCTAGGTAGATGTTTAACCTTATGGTAGGTCAGGGCAGCTTTTATGCAGTGTTTTAATTCTTCAAGGGGTATTTCATCCTCCATCCCAAATACAATTGCTCTTTTGCCCTCATAGGTAAAAACAGCCTTAAAAGTTAGTTTAAAGGTCTCTACCAGTCTACTCGTACACTTAAAATACATGGCATATTGATCCGGCTTTTTAGATTTCCAATCCATTCTGAGGGTACTTCCAAATTTTGTCAAATAACTGGGTTCACCCCATTTCAGTGTTTCTTCCAGCATGGTAATATCGTCAATTTCTTTGGCAGTTTCAATTACAAGCGCTCTCAGAAATTCCATTTTGACTCTTACGGATTCAGGATACTTCTTAAATACCCCTTCAACCTCCGGATTTGTCTTGATTTCTAATTCTTTCATTGGTTGCTAAATAGAATAGGACTGCTTAAACTTCGGTTCAACACCTGAATTCGTGACCCATACCCTTTAAGACGCTCATAATATGGCAAAAACTAAAACGTACGCTTTCAGCTGCAGACCATAGACATGCAGCTGCTACTCTCAAAAATAATAAGATTTTCCTTGGTCATAAGCAGGGAGGAGAAAATACAAAACACGGTTTCATATTGTGAAACGAGCTTTTCGTCATCATATGGTTTCCTGGCCCATACGCGCGACATTTTTAAATTAAGTATCTTCATAAGCATTAATCAAAGACTTGCATTCTTGGAGTAAGTCCTTCGCAGTTGCATAAAAATGATAATTCTTAAAATAATCCTTTGGATAATAATAATTGTAGTGGGATTGCTTGTACTATTGTTTCTATATATGACGTTCAGCATGTACAGGCCCAGAACAAAACGAGAAGATATTTATCACAAGATGTGGTTTTCATATGAAATGTGCCAAATAAAAGGCAAATGCAACCGGGGAGAAATTAGTGAAGAGGAAGAATACAAGACACTAAAGGAAGCATATAATGCAAATAAAGCCATTATAGATGAATACTCCAGAATTGATGATAATGCCATGACTTTTGGTCATAAGTGGGGTTTTCAATATAGTCGTAGTTACAGTACCGATGAAAACCGGGTGCCTATCCCTCTGATTGCCTATTGGTCTGATGAGTTTATACTTTTCGGGAAAGAGAAAATTAAAGAGGGGGTAAAGGCAAATTTCTTTTCCAGATATCGAAATCCCATAAAAGCGCATCGCTTAGATAACTGGTTATAAGTAAATTTTAGCCCGACATTCCTTAAAGTGCTGGCAGTTTAACGGCATTATTCCGCTGGCAGGGAGGATCATTTGTTCAAGGCAATTTTCATCAGCTGCGCGGCGAAAGTAGTGGCTTCCTTAGCGGCACCTGAGGTGTTGGTCAGGACTACCGTTACAATCCCTTTTTCCGGGATCAGAAAGAGTTGGGAAGAGCAGCCGGTCTGTGCCCCTGAATGACCAATGATGGCGCCTTCATTGGGTTTTGGATTATATAAGAACCAGCCAAAGCCATAGGCATTGCGTTCTTTTTCTAAACTGTGATGCTGTCGCATCAGTTCTAAGGTTTCCCGTTTAATAAAAGTATTATCCAGTACCGCGTTCCCAAATTTCAGCATATCCACCACAGTGGTATATAAACCACCCCCGGGAATGCGATTACTAAGGTTGTTTTCCACCCCCTCTTTTAGCTTTCCTTTCTTATCTCTGCGATATAATTTTGATGCCCCTTCTGCACGGTTTCCATATACTTCAACGCCTGTATTCATCATTCCCGCCTTCTCCCAGATGTTCTTCTTCATATAGGCTTCGTAGGATAAACCGGAAACTTTTTCAATCAACAGGCCTAAGAGGGTATACCCATAGGTGGTGTAACTATACTGTGTCCCCGGCTCAAAAAGCAGCGGCCTGTTTTTAAAGAGTTCCACTGCATCCGTGAGTGTTGGATAGTTGATTTTTGTCTCTGCTTCTTTTGGGCTTTTATAGCCATTTAAGCCAGAGGTATGGGACAATAAATGTCTTGTTGTGATTTGTGTTTTGGCTTGTATTGGATAGTCGGGGATATAGGTTTGAATGGGCACGTCTAAGTTTATCAGGCCCTGTTCTACCAATTGCATTACGGCTATGGCCGTCATAGATTTTGCTATGGAGGCCATTCTTACTTTAGTCTTATGTTGAAAAGGCTGTTTGGCATCCATATCGGCATAACCTGTGGCCGACAGCCATATGGTTTTTCCATCAACGGCATAAGCTGCTGAAGCGCCAACTATATTCTTATCTGTTATTTGTTGGGTAAACCGGGTATCCAGATCCGCCGGAAAAGTTGTGGTCGTAGTTCTTTCCTGACAGTTTCCTGCGACTGTGGCCAATAGAAATGCCAAAAAGAGAATAGTTCTTTGCATGATTTGTTTCATTGATTTGTATCCATGAGCGAAAAATACAAATGAAAATGGTTATGAGGCCCTGTTCTATTGGGATTGGGACGAAACATTCGCATTTTGGGATGAATGATTCATGCTGAGCACAGCTTTTTTATGCTTTTTGGAGACTGGCACTGTCATCTGGGTTAAATGCAGGCTTCCCGCGTCTTTCCAATCTTTAAAATGTAGCGGATTTATAAGATGTGATCTATGCACCTGCACCAAGGCAGGCACTGCCATATGTATATTTTTCAGGGTGGTTCGCAGCAGCTTCTTTGTTAGGATGCCATCCTTCAGGTAGTTGACCTGAATATAATTATCGGCACTGGAGATACTTACCAGCTCAGATAATTTAAGCTGCAAGATATCTAACTTATTATCGCCTTTCAGGTATATCTGATCCTCTTTAGGTCTTGCTGTTCGCCGGTTCAAATACCAGCGCGAGAAAATCAGGATCGCCAGCAATACAAAGAAGATGGGATAATAAATATTCAGGGCAAAAAATTCAAAGGGATAGGTGCCATTTATAATGTCCGTTTTGTAATATAGATAACATCCCAATAAGGCTATGATATTATAAATAACCACAAAGCCTGTTTCCAGGATAATATTCCAGGTTTTAGCTTTTGCATAGATAAAGTTCTGGACCGGAATCAGAATTAAATAACAGAGAAAGGTAATAGCACCATAAAAGGGTAAAATTTGCAGGCGAATTAAAAAAGAGAGGTCTGAGGCATCAAATGGGGCAATAAGAACGAGGAATAATACTAACCAAACACTTATTACAAACGCAACAATAAGATGATGCCTGTAGGAGGTGTTTAGATTTAGTGATTTCATTGTACTACTTCTGACAGGGTGCTAATTGGTTAAAGGGCCTTTTGAACATCTATTTCGTCCGTTTTGGGCGCTTCATTTTCATTGCGGCCAATATGAAAGCAAGAAGCAAACGAGGACTGATTTGTTAAAACTAAGATAGGGAATTAGGACAAGCCTAAAAGGGTGATGGGGTATAGCTGAAGTTGTACACCGTACTATTATTTTTTATCCCACCAACCATTCCTTTTCCGTATGTAGATTATTTGTCCGGTGTGATAGGCATTGTGAGCCGTCATATTTGTAATTTCCGAACTCCATTCAAGCAATTGTTCTTCAGAAGCCTTCTTGATCATTAGTTCCCATTCTTTCTGAATACTGTCCAATTTTCTGATCGCCGTTTTCCACTCCGTATCACTATATTTTTTAAAAGTAATTTCATTATCGACATTAAAATCAGTCATGTCCTCTCCATTGAAAGCCCTTAGATTCATTTCATTCCAAAAGTACAGGTGAAATACTAATTCACCGATAGAATGGTTCTCTGAACTGTCTTTCCAGCTCGATTGTTCGGCCGTAATATCGTCAATAGCAATTTTGGTGGGAACAAACCATTCCTGATTTTCGTGACTGTTTTTAAGTTGCTCTATAAGTAATGATTTTAAGTTGGTGTCCTTCTTTTTTTCTGAACAACCTAAAATCAATAATCCCAATCCAAATAGTACTATAATCCTATTCATTTTCTCAGCATTAAACATTAGGTTTTTTAATAATCTCCGGTGGCATCAATCACAAGTTCCCTTTCCTTTGTTAACCATTAAACTCTGAACTGTTTTAAGTGATGGTTTAAATGGTAAACAGCTATTTCAATCCAGCGTTCTCTGTTCATTTTCCCGAAGAACGGATGCTCTGCAAACTCAAAATCCTTTTCCAGCTTTGAAAATTCCAAAATATGCTCTTTGAGAATTCTTTTATCATTGTCCAATTCCGTGGGCAAGGTTCCGCCACCTTCAATTTGGCCAAATCCTTTTGGAGCAGGGGATGTTTTTCGCGAACGCACCAGCGAAATTATTTCCTTTGGGTCAACAACCCCATATTCCTCTGCTTTTTTTGAACCTTTAGCCATTCTGAAAAAATCTGTACAATGACATACCATCTGGTTAACATCCATTTTTCCAAACTTTGGTTTTAACCCGGAGTTCAAATTGTCGATCCTTGTAAAAAATTCTTGTATTTGCGCTTTCGTTAAATTCATTATCGCGACATGATGCTATTGGTCTGGCCTATGATTTGCTTGCGCTGTTCGCTTCGCTCGGAACGTTTTTTCCTCCGATGACTCCGCCCTGGTGAAGGAAAGGCAGGCACGCAAGCTGTCCGTCTTTAGCGGATTACTTATTACCATTCTTGTTTGCCGTTATTTCTTAAACTTTTCAGCGTAGCCGCTTTTCTCCAA
>CBDUAW010000117.1:0-7223 GCA_965365215.1 uncultured Eudoraea sp.
GAGGAAAAGACTGTTGATTTTAATGCCAAGGTATATAAAGATGTCAGTTTTGGAACCCTCTGGGGTGGTTTGTCTTACAGAAGAAGCTTTGATGGGGCTCAATTCCAGGTGAACGGAAATTTTGGGGAACAGCGTTTACAGTTATTTACACCAATCCTTGGTCTGAACTACAAAAATTTTATGTTCGCCTATAACTACTCCTATCAATCTGGAGATATTCGGCTAGATAACGGAGGTTTCCATCAGATTACCCTTGGATACGAATTTGGTCAGGAAGACCGCGGAAGCCGATACGATTGCTTTTGTCCGGCAGCGAATTACTAGTTATAGAAAAGGCTGCCCGGTTTATTTCCGAACAGCCCCTAGGATTACTGCTAATAACCTCATACAAACGTTCAACATCGCCAATAATGCAGTAATCTTTCCTATACAGGAATTGAAAAGTTGGATTTTATTCCCATTTCATATTTTTCTTTGCTCCTTGTTTTTCAATAGCCCGAAGCATGGCATTTTCTAATTCTCCTTTTTCTGAATGTTCTTGATCTGCTATAAATGCCTGCCTTTTTGCATTTAAGGATTTTATCTCATTTTGAATTCGTAAGCGATCGGCTTTTTTGGATTCAATAATCCCTTCTATTTCGGCAGGAGATTTTTCTTTTAAGGCTTCAGGCAAATCCTCTTTCTTTATTTTCGCCACATCAAAATCAGCTTCCTCGGCTGCATCAACCAGATCCCAGGTACTGTTCTTATATAGGTTAGAGCTTTTGCTGACGGCCCGCTTAACGGCAACGACCTCATTGAGTGCTTCAGCATTGTGGTCCTGTGAGGATTGCATGGCCATTTTATAACTTCCCTGAGCGCCATATGAAATATATGTTCTATTGAGCTGTTTGTTGAGCCTGAGTATGATCTCATCATAGGGGGTTTTAATATGGACCACTTTTCTATTATGGTCTATTGCCATATACTCGCCTCCACTGAGATCGGCTCCGTTTTTCCAACCCGTATTGATTCCCTGATTGAAATCCCCGCAGAAGATGGTGTTCACAATGATATCTTTTTCTTTTGCATTGCTCACCGCATCCCGATAATCTATTTTGCCCTGCGTAAAGGGTTCATTCCCTGCAATAAAAATCATCTTTAACTGATCCTCATTTCTTCCCCAATCTAGTTGTCCTACTGCCGTATGGATCACTTTTCCACAAAACTCTTCTCCACCATTGGTAGAAAGTGAAAAAAGCTTCTCTGAGATTTCGTCCAGGTCACTGGTAAACCCAAGCACCTGCTGCAGGTATCCTTCCCTTGAAGGAAGACCATCGTTACCATACTGGTAAAGGGCAATCTGCAGATAGGGTTTTTCATTGTTTCCACATTTAGCATAAGTAAACTTATTTACTATATCCCATAATTGTGCCTTTGCCTGATGAATTAGTCCGTCCATACTATTACTGGTATCCAGCAATAGGGCAATCTTAACGGTATTTCCTTTGGTCTTGTTTTTTTCAACTATATACAGTTCAGTGTCTTCCACGGGATCGTTCTGTTGCATCCGACTTGTTAAAATATCTTCAGATCCCAAGAAGAGTACAGCTCCGACAATCATTAGCTTTACAATTTTCATTTCATAGGTATTTATGATTAACGGAATAAAACTAAGGTTGGTAATAGAAAAGAAAAAGGAGGAATGAGTAAAGCCCTACTTTCAATTAGGGAAGTAGTTTATTGCTTTCGTAAAGGCGGAAAATCCCTTTAGATTATTGTTATATATGCAATATCTCAATTTTTTAGTACCGCTAAAAACTACTATGTTTAACCTGTTGAGATGATATTCAAATGCGAAAGGTCCATATCCTTATATCTGTTATTTGGTTATTCCTGGTTCCATATAAATTTATGGCTCAGGGGCAGGGTAGTCAGTTCGAGGTAAAAGGTAAGGTTGTAAGTAAGGAAGGGCAAATCCCCATTTCGGGCGTGGAGGTCTTTACGGACCAGGGCGCATATACCCTCACGAATTCCTTAGGGGAGTTTAAACTCAATGTTCGGATTGGAGATGTTATTACCTTCCAGAACGCAGAGATTCTCCCTGTGCAGTACACTGTAAAGAATGATGAATCCATTCGCGTGGAAGTGGAAGGTTTTGCTCAAGACAAAGGGGCATCAGCCAGTAGTGCGAGGACATTAACCGCAATGCACCGAATTTATATTGATTCGGCCAGGTATTTTAAAGCGACAAGTATAGAGAAGAGCCTGGATTATATTGCCCAATCTATAGCCCTGCTGGGTGATAAGGGCAACAAAAGGCAATTGGCTGAATCTCTGGCTACCCTGGGGGAAATTTATCAATACCACCTGCAGTTCGACCTTGCGATTGACAATTATCTGGGATCTCTGGATGCAAGAAAATCGACCCGTACCAGTTTAAAACTGGCCGAGGTATATGTATTAACTGCAGCCTATGATAAGGCATTGGAGGTTACCAGTCCGCTGCTGCAAATTAAAAATCTGCCTGTTCAGCAGAGGGTTACGCTTTACGAAGTTTCAGGAGATGCATTCAAAGGATTAGAGAATTGGGATAATGCCATTAGTTTCTACAAGGAAGGGCTTACCGTAGCAGAAAAGAACCAATTGATGTCCAAAATTCCGGATTTGAATTCTAAGATAGCAGACGTTTATGCCAGTGAAAACAAGCTGGTTGAAGCAGAGGCATTTTATGATAGTTCGTTACAGGAAGCCAGAAAACAAGCCCCGAACAGAGCAGTGCAGGAAAAGGAAAAGGTGGCAGACTTTTTTAACCGCAGTAGCCAGTATAAGAAAGAAATTAAACTTCGCAAGGAGAGCCTGGAACAAATAAAAGGGCTGTCCGCACCGGTAGCACAAAGAGACAACAATCCGCTGAAGGCAGATTCTATTACGCCTCAAAGGATTAATTACAAAATAGCCAACGCTTATATTGCCCAGGATCAGATTGATGAGGCCATTCCCTACCTCCAGGAAAGTATCCGTGAGGCCGATTTTGGAAACGACCTGGTCGTAAAGAAAGACGCAACGAGGAAACTTTCGGAGGTTTATCGTGAAAAAGGAGAATATGACAAGGCCCTGGAAACCTATCAGAAATATGTCGCGGTAGTAGATACCCTTTATATAAGGAAAGAACAGGAAATATCCCGAGCTGCAAGGCTCAACAGGGAAATTGCATCTAAGCAAAGCAGGATCACAGGGCTGGAACAGGAAAGGCAGTTGTCCCAAAGCCGCTATGACCTGGCCTTGGCAGAACAAAGACTAATTCAGGAAAGCAATAAAACCCAAAGAATAATTATATATTCTTTGGTTTTCGGGCTTTTGCTCACCGGGCTAACGGCATTCTTTTTCTACAGAAGCACCCAGCAGCAGAAATTGGCCAACAATATGCTAGCATTGAAGTCCCTGAGGTCACAGATGAACCCCCACTTTATATTTAACGCCTTGAATTCTGTAAATAGCTTTATAGCCAAAAATGACGAGCGCAGTGCAAATCGTTATCTCAGTGATTTTTCCCTGTTAATGAGGGCAGTCCTTGAAAACTCCGAGGAAGACTTTATACCCTTATCCAAGGAGTTAGAACTGCTGGAACTGTATGTGAAACTGGAACACTCTCGATTCCCTGACAAATTTGATTATAACATAACGGTTGATGAGACCATGCCCAAAGAGGAATTCCTGATTCCCCCAATGCTTCTCCAGCCCTTTATTGAAAATGCCATATGGCATGGATTACGCTACAAGGAAGAAAAGGGATTGTTGGAAATTATACTCCAGAGGGAAGATCAGGATCATCTCCAGATAACGATTTCAGATAATGGTATTGGTCGTAAAAAATCAGCAGAGATTAAAACACGGCATCAGAAAAAACAAAATTCCAAAGGACTTGGGATTATCAACAAGCGAATAGCTATTCTTAACGGAATGTATAAAAATAAAATCTCAATCTCAGTATCGGACCTGTTGCCTAATAATATCGGCACAAAGGTTGTAGTAACTTTACGAAAAGCATAATGAAATTGAAGGCATTGATTATAGAAGATGAGGCAAACAGCAGGGAGATTCTACGGAATTACCTTGGGAAATATTGTCCTGAGGTAGCGTTACAGGGAGAAGCTTCCAATATAGAACAGGGGCTGAAACTAATTAAAGCTTCTCAGCCCGATTTGGTTTTCCTGGATGTAGAAATGCCCTATGGAAATGCTTTTGACCTTTTGGAAAAGCTCGAGGAACGCGATTTTGAAACCGTCTTTGTTACCGCTTACAATGCCTATGCCATGGAGGCATTAAACAACCATGCTGCCTACTATCTAATGAAGCCAATAAATATTGAGGAGTTAATAAAGGCCGTGGCATATGTTAAGGAGATAAAGGAGAAAGAACAGTCTCTGGAAGACAGGGTATTAAAATCCAGATTGCAAAAAGCAGAAGGAAAAATTACCCTTCCGCAGCAAGATGGTTTTCAGGTACTTGAAATTTCTGAAATCATTTACTGTAAAGCCGATGATAACTATACGGAGATCTACCTGGAAAATAAGAAGTATTTGGTAAGCAAAACATTAAAATACTTTGAAGAGGCGCTTAAGGACTTCCCTTTTGCCAGAATTCATAAATCGTATTTGGTGAACGTAAATGAGGTAACACAATATAAAAAGGGGAAAGGAGGCTCGGTCATTGTTTCCAATGGCAGGGAATTAATGGTATCTTCGGCCAGAAAAAGACAATTCCTTTCCTATTTCGAGTAATTTTCAAGCGGAAAACATAGTTTTAAAAATCCTTTTTAAATTGCCCCTTTAGAGGGTAAAAAAACTGCATAAATTATGATAAGACCATTAAAGGGAATAGCCCCTAAACTGGGAAAAAATTGTTTTGTAGCTGACAATGCAATTATAGTAGGAGAAGTGAGTATGGGAGATGATTGCAGCATTTGGTACAATGCGGTGGTCCGGGGTGATGTACATTATATCCGTATGGGTAATAAGGTAAATGTACAAGACGGGGCAATTATTCATTGCACCTACCAGAAAGCGCCCACCAATATAGGTAATAATGTTTCTATTGCACACAATGCCATTGTTCATGGCTGTACTATTCATGACAATGTTTTGGTGGGAATGGGTAGTATTATTATGGACGATTGTGTAGTTGAATCTAACAGCATAATTGCTGCCGGAGCTGTTCTCACAAAGGGGACACATGTTCCTTCCGGAAGTGTCTTTGCTGGCATGCCGGCCAAAAAGATCAAGGATATTGATAAGTCGCTCAGCGAGGGCGAAATTCTTAGGATTGCCAACAGCTATGTGAAATACGCAAGTTGGTATAAGGAGGAAGATTAAAGAATCACTATTTTTGTCGCACTGATAAACCAAGACTATGAATGCATATATTTTTCCGGGCCAAGGAGCTCAGTTTGTAGGGATGGGATTAGATCTCTACGAACACAAACCACTCGCACAGGAGTTATTTGAAAAGGCCAATGATGTATTGGGATTTTCAATTACTGATATCATGTTTGAAGGAACGCCTGAAGACCTGAAAGAGACAAAAGTTACCCAACCCGCAATATTCCTCCATTCCGTAATCCTTCATAAGACGCTGGGAGAAGCAGCCAAACCTGATATGGTGGCAGGACACTCATTGGGTGAGTTTTCCGCTTTGGTGGCGAACAATACCCTTAGTTTTGAAGATGGGTTAAAATTGGTAGCCAAGAGGGCAGCAGCTATGCAAAAGGCCTGTGAACTGCAAGCAGGGACCATGGCAGCGGTTTTAGGATTACCTGATGACACAGTAGAAAATATATGCGAACAAACTCCTGGGATTGTTGTGGCAGCAAACTATAACTGTCCGGGACAGTTAGTAATTTCCGGGGAAGTGGAGGCCATTAACCGGGCTTGTGAAGCTTTAAAAGCCGCAGGCGCCAGGCGTGCCTTAGTTTTACCTGTTGGAGGAGCATTTCATTCTCCGCTGATGGAGCCCGCAAGGGAAGAGCTTGCCGCGGCCATAGAAAGCACTAACTTTGAGATGCCTATATGTCCAATCTATCAAAATGTAAATGCCACGGCCGTTCAAGAGCCTTCAATTATTAAGGAAAATTTGATTGCCCAGCTTACAGCTCCCGTTAAATGGACTCAAAGTGTTCAGAACATGGTCCAAGATGGAGCTACACTATTCACGGAAGTAGGCCCCGGAAAGGTATTGCAGGGTCTTGTACGCAAGATTGATTCAACAGTTGAAAGTGCCTCGGCAAGCATTTAATTCGTAGGGTTTAAGAAACATTCTGGTGTTTTATCCGAAAAAGCTAGTTTTAAGCCTTTTTATTAGCCAAAGGAGGGTTTTTTTCTTATTATTGAGGGCTGTTATTAAACCTGCCACACCTGAATTTATTGTTATTTGTTTTACGTCTAATTAGTCAGGTAAATGATATCTAAAAAAAATATTGCTCTTTCCAGGTCTAAAAGGTTTAGTAAGGATTTTAGATTCTTGCTATTATTATGTGGATTCCTATTTTCAGGTACATGGGCCCACGCACAGACAGCCACTCTAACTGCAACAGATGCCAGCGCTGCTGAAAACCCACTTGACAATGGTTCCTTTACAGTAACTTTTAGCTCACCAGCAGTTGGTGATACCCCTGTTAATTACACAATTTCCGGAACGGCCACAAATACAAGTGATTATGCCACCCTAAGCGGGTCTGTTACTGTACTTAACGGGGAATTATTTGCAGTTATTCCTATTATACCGGTCAATGATACAGAGGTAGAGGCAGATGAGACGGTTGTCCTGGCACTAAGTCCAGACCCTGGTTATACGGTGGGTGCTCCTTTATCGGATACGGTAACGATAAGCAGTGAGGATGTGGCTCCTGATCCGGTAGCTACGATAGTGGCTACAGATGCGACGGCCTCGGAGAGTCCGTTGACTGCGGGAACCTTCACGGTGAGTCTGGATGTGGTCAACACCTCGGGCAGTGCGCTTACCATTGGCTATAGCATAGGCGGTAGTGCAACCAACACTTCGGATTACAGCACGCTATCGGGAAGTGTGAGCATTCCTAACAACCAACAAACGGCAACGATAACGGTAACTCCGGTCAATGATACAGAGGTGGAGGCAGATGAGACGGTTGTCCTGACATTAAGTCCAGGCGCTGGTTATACGGTGGGTGCTCCTTTATCGGATACGGTAACGATAAGCAGTGAGGA
>CBDUAW010000118.1:0-7223 GCA_965365215.1 uncultured Eudoraea sp.
CCCAGCCCAGAACAATAGAATTATGCAGATAAAATTGGCTAATAGGAGAATGGTTGAAATAATTCGTGATGTAGGGGAATTAAATCGCAATGTTTCACTATACCTGGCTTCTGATAATAAATATATTAAAAAGGAATACGATAATTTTAGAAAATTGGTGGTTAAGGTCCTGAGGGTTATATACCTGTTTAGAACGGAGACTGAACAGGAAAAGTACCGACAAAAACTCAAACTGCTAAAGAAGGAGGCCAAGGACAATCTAAACAAGGGCAACCTCGACATTGATAAGCTAATTCGGGAAGAATTGATTACGACAGATATGGCCTCTTCCCTAGTTAATGACCATGATAATGTGAACGATCTGATAAGTAAATTGATCGCTGTAGCCGAATTGCTTTACGGTGTTTCAGATCCTTTGATGGCGGCAGATTCAGAAAACATTAAGGCACTTGAAAAAGTAGCCTGATATTTGGGTACCCAACCTAAACAAAAAGAGCGTTCAGTTTTTGCCGAACGCTCTTTTATTACTATAAAAATTATGCTATTCTGAAGGCTCAACTGTGGCTGGCTCCACATTGCTGTCATAACGGGCATAGTACAGTTCCAGTAAATTCATGGTAGCAGACATCAGGTCTTTAGTTTCCAGTAGCAGAGAGAAATACAAAGTGGTATTTTTCGGACTGGATTCTTCTGTTCTTGTCCTGGCAATTTGCTTTTCAATTTTTTCCGACACGGTCTGATAGAGTTCCTGTTTTTGACTCAGGATTTCCCCAATTTCTTCGAATGATCGATTATCAAAAGCCTGCTTTGTCCTGCTAAGGAGACCATCAAGGTCCTGATTAATCTCTGTAAGCTCCTTAATTTGATTGTATTTCAACTTTTTATGGTTGTTATTGACATGTTTATGGCTAATCTTAGTTATGTATTCAAGAGATTGAGTTACATCTGTTAGATAGTCCAGAATGTTTATATAAAAATTACTTGCTTCCAAACTACTTTCAGTAAGATTCTTAATAAAGTAGAAAAGATTATCTCTCAGATCATCAATTTCTGATGACAACTTAGTAACATTTTGCTTGTTCTTCTTAAGTAAATCCAGATCTTGCCTTGCCAGACCATCAATGCTATTGCGGTATAGTTTACTGCTGCGCTTCATGACATTGGAAATATTTTTTGCGCTTTCTTCTATAACTCCCTGGATAGAACTACTCTCTGCCCTCATTAAACTGTCTTCCGCGCGGATTGCCTTGGCCTTCTTATTATAAGAAATGTAATTTCTAACCAGTAAGAGGATGGCAATAAACAAGAGGATTGCAATAGCGGCACCTTTTCCAAAACTAATAAGAGCCAGGATTGTTCCTGCCGCTATAAAAGCAATGATAGCAGTGGCGAACCAGCCTCCGATAACATTTAATACCCCGGCAACCCTGTACACCGCACTATCTGCACCCCATGCTCTATCGGCCAGAGAAGTTCCCATGGCAACCATAAAAGTAACGTAGGTTGTGGACAATGGCAGCTTGTAAGAAGTGGCAATAGAAATTAGGATCCCTGCAACCATAAGGTTAACAGCTGCCCTTACCATATCAAACGCAGGCAGCTCATGTACCTTTCCTTTTGGCATGTGAATTACCGGCTTTGAAAAACGTTTGTCAATCTTTTCCAGGACGGAATTAGGCAATACAGTAGCAGTGTACCTTGAGGCTAACATGGTAAATCTTACGAGTGCCCGGGATAGATTATTTGGCTGAAATCGCTCTTTGGCCTCTCCAACACGAGCGAGATTTATTTCTGTTTCGGTTACGTATCTTGCTTTTTTCGATAACCACAGGGTTGCTACCATGATCATCCCCGAGATAAACAATAAAAGCGTTGGTGTTGGAACTTTTTGTGCAAGCACACCCATGCTAAACTCTGAAGCTGCAACGCCGGAAGCTGTCCAGGCTTCATAAGATTGATAGGCCGCTATTGGAACACCAATAAAGTTTACCAGGTCATTCCCGGCAAAGGCCAGAGCAAGGGCAAATGTACCAACTCCAATAATTAGTTTGTAAATATTAATCTTACCAAAGCGGATTAAAATAAAGGATAGAAGTGACCAGATAACAAAACTTACCAAAACAATACCTAGCACCTGGTTCTCTAAAAAGTTACTAATTGTAACTCCCCCAATAATATCATAACTCTCTCCGGCATAAGGGGTTCCTTTAATTCCTTTCATAAAAATGAAATACGTAATTGCGGTTAAGGCAGCGCCACCAAAAATTGCACCTACCCATTTGGCTTTTTTCTCAAAATCATAAGAAAGAAGTACCCGGGATATCCATTGTACAATAGCGCCGATTGAGAAAGCCACAACCACGGATAACAAGATACCCATAATGATCTGGAAGGCCTTAGAAGTGTTGATGTAATTGAGCACATCCGAGAAACTTCCACTTTCTGCTCCTATTTTAAGTAATGACATGGCTACGGCAGCTCCCAATAATTCAAAAACTATGGAAACCGTAGTAGATGTTGGCATGCCCAGGGTATTGAAAAAATCGAGCAACAAGATATCAGTAATCATTACCGCCATGAAAATGAACATGATCTCATCAAAATAAAACTCCCCGGGATTAAAAATTCCTTTACGCGCAACCTCCATCATTCCACTTGAAAAAATTGCTCCACAAGCAATTCCCAAACTGGCTACAATCATCAAGGTACGAAAGGAAATGGCCTTAGAACCAACTGCCGAATTCAAGAAGTTTACAGCGTCATTGCTCACTCCAACCACTAAATCTGCCACGGCTAGTGCAGCCAGGGCAATGATCATAATAAAGTAAATATTATCCATCTTTTTTGTTAACCGTTAATCCGTAAATATCTTAAGTATACTATTCTAATGTGTTATCTAAAAGTTATATTTTTTCTCTAAAAATGTACATCCAATTGTAACCTGTACATAAGCTGATCACTTCCATTATCAACCGAAAGGTAACTCAAATCTGTCTGAACTTTTAATTTATGGCCAACAATGTATTTTGACAGGCCAAGGGTGTATTGTGTTTCTGGAGAGGCCCCTGTAATTGCCTCGTCTAATTGAATATTGGTATAACGTCCTGAAATTTCCAAATTGTTTTTGAATAAATACCCGGCTTGTAGATTAAGACCATCACCTACCTGAACAATATCTCCTGTTTCCGTTCCATCCGAATTCTTGGCAATAGGATCATCCGCATCCCGGTGCGCGTATTCCCACATTAAGGACCAGCCGTTGTATTTAAACATCCCGTCAAAGAAGAAGGTATTGATTGTTGTTTCGTAAAACCCAACATCATTTCTCATATAGGAACCCAGATTACTCCTGGTTTTAACAGCATCTTGGTTTATATCATAGTTTAAAGCAAACATCAATTTCGGCTTTTCTTCTCTTTTAAGATCACTTCCACTGTAATCTCCTTTACTTTTAAATAATCCAAAAGGTAAGAATTCTACGCGACCTGTATACTGATGGCCACCAAGGTTTCCCTGTGTTACATTACGCCCTTCCCCCTGCGAAAATGCAAGCTTTTCTCTGATGAGGAATTTTTCGGACAGATTAAAATGATGTCTGAGCTGAAACCCCACATCGCGATCTATATTAAAACGGCTATTGACCAAAGATCGATCAACCTGCTGAAGATTTCCTGAGGAAATAACCCGCTCTATATTACCGGGTAACTTGGTCTGTCCTGCCCATAACTCAAAATTACCGGCAAAATTCCACATCACAACCGCATCTAGGATATAGCGTGGGGTATTGCGGGTAAATTCAGAAACACCTGAAATATCCCGGTTCGAAAGCCCAAGCTCAATTTTGTATTTCAATTTTGGATCAAAGGCAAAACCGTCAAATTTTAGTCGTGCTCTGCGGATTAAAAAATTCTGTTCCGGATTGCCATATCCTCCATCAGCTCCTTCTTCCCACTCTGCAACAGTAAGAAATTGCATCCTGGTACCAATTTTCATGGTGAAGGAACTATCTTTTCCAACCAGATTAAACAACCCGTTGCCAAAAGAAGGGGCATTTGTCTCCTGAGCATCAACGTAAAGAAAGGAGAAGAGAATAAATCCTAAGAGGTAGATTTTGAATTTCATATAGTATTAGTTTTTGTCGGCTACAAATAACTAACACTCTTGTTAATAGAACGTTAACAAAACATTATCATAAAAAAGAAAAAACTGCCTTGGCCAAAGGCAGTCATTAGCTTCAATATAAAATAGTCGACAAAAACTAAAATATTATATGAAATAACTAATTATGTGTTTAAACACATTACAATTATCCGCATAAATTGTGATTTTATCGTGACCTTAAGTTTAAGTTATTATTAAAATCTTTGAAAGGAGTTAGTACATAAAATACTATAAAAGAGTCTGTTGCGTTTTTAATGTTAAATAAACGTTAGGAAATAGTTGATTCTAGGTTATAGAATTTGTAACTTTAATATGATTAATCTGGTTAAAGTATTAAAAATGAAAAGAGTTATTTTACTTTTAGGTTTGGTCTTGGGAGTGTTTATTGCCAATGGCCAGGATAAAAAGGATCAAAATTTCAATGAGGAAACCAAACTGATTGAGGTGACCTATTATCACGAAAATGATGTGATAAGTCAACAAGGAACTTTTAATTTAGAGGGGAAGTTACATGGTAAATGGACAAGTTATAGTGAAGAGGGTACAAAAATAGCCGAAGGATCTTACAATAATGGTTTAAAAACCGGCACCTGGTACTTTTGGTCAAATGACGTTGTAAAAGAAATTGAATACGATAACAATGTTATTGCAAGTATTGATGGAATTAAAAAAACGAATCGGCTGGTCGACAAAAACTAATGCTTAGCCATTTATATAAACAAACATCCTGCATTTGCGGGATGTTTTTATTTTCACCTTGATTACCCACAAGATTTTTTTTCGCAAGAGATTTATTGATAATGGGAAAATATATAATTACTAGTATTGATAATAAGCTATATCGTGTAAAACAATACGGATTTGCCGTATCAATCTAGGTCATCTACAGCCACTGAGACAGGTTTTTTAGCTGTAGTAGCCCTGTTCGATAATTCCTCTACGGCTATCCTTTTCATATTCATTACTTCCTTGATCAGGATATCTTCATTGTTATTAATTGTAACCGGAATTTCAAGTTTTTGATATCCAGGGTAACGAACAACTACGACGTAATCACCAGGCTTCAAGGAGCTTATTTTAAAAGTGCCATGAAAGTTAGTTTGGACTTCAACTGGTGTATTCCTTAACTGAACCTGGGCAAATATCATTGGCTCGTAATGGGTGTCCTTATCTAATATCTGACCGCTAATACTACCTCCTTCCTGGGCAAAAACAGAAGTGGCGAAGAAGAATACGAATAACAACAAAAAGGACTTCATAGGTTTGATAATCTTTCTGCAAAAAAAAGGGATCAATGTAAAGCTAAGGTTACTTGGAGATTAAAGTTTGGTAATATAATAATGAAAGTGCTGATTAAGAGAAGGATTTTCTTGTGAACTGATATTAAAAAAGCCCTGAATCTCAGGGCTTATTTAGTCACTCTCTTTATTTTTATTAGTTAATACCTACTGTCCAGCCTGCAGTCCAGGAAGCGTAATCGGTTCCAGTACCATTCCCATCACCGCTGATAAAATCAGCTTCTGTAAAAGTAAAACCGGTGTCGTTTTTTAGTTTGGTAACCACATTGTTAAAAGTTACATCCGTAACTCCCAAAAGTCCGTCTAGTACGCCCTGGCCTGTTGGGTTGTCTCCGGTATCCCCGTCGAGATCAAAAGCCTCGTCAAAATCATTGACTACTACATTGGTAAAAAGTCCCTGGGTTCCGGCACGAAGTCTTATGGCTTCACTTCCGTCGTCCGCACCCGCAACAGTTACGTTAATTACGTTTGGTGCAGAAAAGTATCCTGCTTCATTACTAAAGTCGGTATTGTACCCATCGCATTCAAAGGCTTTGTCGTGAGAAGCTCCGTGCTGTATAGCCCTCCGTCCAGTCAATAGAATCATCTTCTGCATTAACCACTGCGAGGTGACTAACATTTACAGTTCCTCCGAAAAATTCAACGCCGTCATCAGATCCTTCATAGATTTCTACATAGTCTATCATTGTTCCGCTTCCAACTGCATAAAGGGAAAGTGCGTTTAATTCTGCGTTTCCATCTATTGCTCCTCCTGCATATTCTATGCGTACATATTGCAAGTTACCCGAATTGTCTGCGGCAGTATCTCCTCCATAAGACAAGCCTCCAACTTCCGAGGTTGCTGTATCAGTAGAGCCATTTGCCGTAGAGTTGATAGGCGCCCTTCCACAGATAACCAGGCCACCCCAATCTCCTGAAGAAGGAGAACCGGCATTTGAGGTCATGATTATTGGACTATTTGCTGTTCCGGCTGCATTGATTTGCGCTCCTTGCTGAATGGCGATATATGCATTTACGCCAACAGGCTGAGCCTTAATAGTCATCCCTGCAGGAATGGTTAGCGTAGTGCCATCGGCCATTAATACGGGTCCTGTAATAATATATTCAGTATCGGGATCTAGCGTAAGATCATCAGTATAAACCCCACTGAGGTTTACCGTATTTTCCCCGGGTTGCTCATTACCTCCAGAGTTGTTGGTAATGTTAGTGATACTGTTATCGTTAATAACAATATCAGAAGTATCGTCGCTCTCACAGCCTATAAACAATGTAGCGGCAAACCCTAAAATTAATAATCTGTTTTTCATCGTTTTGAGTTTAATTTGAATTAAAATTTATATTTAAGGGTCAGTCCTACATTAACCCCAAGATTATATTCTCGAATTACTACATCCCCAATCCCCGTATTTTCTCTAACCAGGGATATATCAGGATTTAAAAGATTGGTTGCACTTAAATTGGCTTCAAAGTGTTCTCCAAAGGAATTTCTCCAAACAAAATTCATTGTTGGCACGGCTTTTTCTACAATATTTCCCAGACTTCCTGCTCCCAGGGAGAAGATGCGGTCTGAAAAATAAGAGTATACCAAGGTGGCTTTGGGCTTATAGTTGCCAAATACCGGACTGAAGTTTATATCAGCATTCATAATAAAAGGAGAGGCGCCCTCCAGCTCATCTGAATTTCGGTCAAAAGAAGTTCCAAAGGTATTTTCGGAACCTGCAGGAATATCTTTTAGGTCTTGCTTTGTTTTGGTATATGCAGTAT
>CBDUAW010000119.1:0-7202 GCA_965365215.1 uncultured Eudoraea sp.
CAGTGCCGCTCTCACACTCTGAAAGCCCACAGTCAAAAAAGCCACTGCAACTGCAGTGGCTTTTTTATTAGGTTGGCCAATTAATCAATCCTCTTATAATTTTCCGAGAAAGTTCGGTTGCCTTCCTCGTCTGAAGATATCTGACTATAATTCTCATTGGTAAGCTTTAATTCGAAGGTGAATAAACTTAGGGTATCCAATGCCTGCATCATTTGATAGTCCCCGTATTCTATGGTCTCCATCAATTCAGATTCCGTTATTTTATAAGAGCCAAATCCAAATCTTCCTATAGTGTCATTAGGATTTGTTCTAGACCACATTACCTTTCCGTTGTAGTACATTTTTACCTGCCGGTAACCTTTGGGAGGCAATACTGTATCAATAACATTTTCACCATCGTAGTTATAAAAGTGCTGTAGTTCCCAGGTACCTTCAATGGTGTGCATCGTTTCGTAGGGTTTTGAAGATGTGATTGCCATTGTGGTAATTAAAATCAACATCAATAAAACCAATCCAAATAATTTTTTCATGGTTGTGTATTTTAGCGTTACTCTTAAATTCATCTTAAAAGTTACAAAATTTTTGTTAAAGCCTTTAGCCGTTGAACGAAAAGTTACACCATGAACTCAGCTTCCTAATTTACCGCTGCAGGTATTGATTGATGGCTTGTGCCAGGGCTTTAATATGGGCCTCAGAATGCGCAGCAGTCAAGACAATGCGACTGGTAGTGGGCGTATCTGCCGTTGGGTAATTAAAGTTGGTAATTACAATGCCCTTCTTTTCAAGCGAGACCACAAGAGAATTCTCGGAAAATGTAAAAACAGGATGACCAGGAATGGAGTGAAAAATGGAGCTTTCCTTAACTTCCTGTTCAAAATATTCTATATAGGCTTTTACCTTATCCTGTTTTTCTTGAAGCAAAGTGGCGGACTCCATAAGGGTAGCGAGCGCAGCTGGGGCAGCCGGACTTGCACCCCCAAAGAAATCTGTATTTCGTAGCTCTGCCAGGATTTTCCCCCTGCCCATCACAGCCCCACCCTGAATTCCCATAGCTTTTCCAAGAGAGCAACAGAGAAACAATTCTTTAGGATTTAAATTTTTAAGTGCACTATAAGCACCGCAGCCCTGTTGTCCCAAAACACCAAAGCCGTGCGAATCATCTGCGACAAGAATGATATCTTGAAGGGGAAACGACTTTAGCGCTTCAAAATGAGGGTAGCAGGCTTCCTCACTGTCGAGTGTATCCAGATATACCACAGGAGACTTAGAGGTAGTATTGATGCATTCTATAACTGCTTCTTTAAGAAGATCGTACGATTCAAAAGGTGTTGTCCTGAACTGGTGTAGGGCAGAGTGGCTGTTTGGCGCATAGTAGCCCTGATGCCCTTTAGCATGGAAATAACTGCTCAGGAGTTGCCCGGCGAGATAACCTGAGGAAAGGGAGAGGCAGCTTTCAGCCCCTGCCTGCAAGGCCAGGCTTTTCTCAGCAGCTTCAAACACTGAAAGCCGGATATTGGAATTTCTTGAAGCCCCGTAATTGGTGCCGTATTTTTTGATATTCTGAAAGAGTCGCGCCTGAAAAACGGGATCCGATTGTAATCCCAGATAGGCCGTGCCACCAAAGTACAGGTATTGCTTGTTATTTATTTTTATTTCGGGACCGGGATACAGATCGAGATAGTGTGCCATTAGCGTAGTGTTATTCCACTTCCCCCTAAGGAGGGGAATATTACCTTGCCATTTGTTTCTATCCGCACCCCGTCCGCTATGTCTTCCGCCAGCAGCATTGCACCATCCATATCAACATAATCGAGTTGGGGCAGCAATTGGGCAATGGCTGAAATTCCCACCGTGGATTCGGTCATGCATCCCACCATTACCTTTAAACCCAGTGATTTTGCCATTTTAATCATCCTGAGAGCCGGGGTAAGGCCTCCGCATTTTGTTAGTTTAATATTTATGCCGTGGAAGTGCAGGGCGCATTTTTCAACATCTTCCTCAACTATGCAGCTTTCATCTGCAATTATGGGGAGTACGCTGTGATGCATTACCATTTCCATTCCTTCCCAGTCATCAGCTTTTAAGGGTTGTTCAATAAATTCTACTCCGAGTTCTTTTAGAGCCGGGGCGTTACTAATCGTTTCCCGGGCCGTCCAGGCACAATTGGCATCAATACGGAAAGCCGATGAAGTGTGTTTTCGCAATTCCCGGACTATATCGATATCATGATCTGTTCCCAGTTTTATCTTGTACAAGGGCCAGGGCTGCTCTTTAATTTTGTCAACCATCTTATCTATTTTGTCGATCCCAATCGTAAAATTTGTAATCGGATAAGTATTTACCGAAGTTCCCCAGAGCTTGTGTAATGGCTTGCCTGCAATTTTCCCGTATAAATCGTTCGCAGCCAGGTCTAATGCGCAGCGACTAAAATTGCTGATTTTTTGGTTGCTCAGAAAGTTGTGAAAATCTGAAGGATTTGTAAAGGAACAGGCTTCAATGAGGTTTCTGATTTTTTCTATTTCATCTTGCATACTTTCCACAGTAATCCCGTAATACGGATTTGCAGTAGCTTCTCCATAACCGGTATTCCCATTTAAGGAAAGGGCAGTGATTAGCGTATCCTGTTGGTTGTAGGATTCCCTTGAAATGCCAAAGGTGTGTTTAAGGGTGAGGGTATACTTTTTAAGGGATAATTTCATTGACGTAGACTTATCCTACGAATATAGAGAAATAAGGGAAATGTCAAAATGAAAAACCCGGGCGAAAAGCCCGGGTTTTAGGGGATTAGGTTACGAATCTGGTATGGAATAGCATAGTTAAAGGTTTCACACGGATTCCTGGATTTCTCCCCCTAATTTTTATGAACACTACCCGATACGGATTTATTCTTTTTTACGGATGCATTTCCGGAATATGAAATGTCTGCACCACTACTGGCCTCTGCTACTAATTGTTCTGTTACATAAACCCTAATGTCTGCTCCGCTACTGGCATCGGCATGACAGGTTTTCACCTGGAAATCTCGGGCTCTGATATCAGCACCGCTGCTGGCATCTGCATAAAACATATTGGCTTCCCCGGAAATCTTAATATCCGCCCCGCTGCTTACGTCAGCAGAAACTTCATCGGCCATTAGTTCTATCTGTAGGTCCGATCCGCTACTGGCATCAAGGGTTATCTTATTCGCCTCAATTACATTCTTTGAGGTGAGATCTGCTCCACTGGAGGTAGAGAGTGCGCTTATATCTGGGAGGCTTACATATACATTCTTTGTGGCCCGTCCTATGCTTTCAATGGCGTGAATTCTCAGTTTTCCGTCTCTGATATCCGTTGCTATGAGGTCTATTACGTTCTCATCGGCTTCTACCATGATCTCGAAATCATCGTCTTGTGTTACATAGACGTCCAGACCTTCTGCAGCTGAGATGGCAGTAAATTCTTCGGTAATCTCCCTTTTGTCTTCAGCGATTACTCCATTTCCTCTTTTTCCTTCACCCCAATTCATATCAAAGGCACAGGAAGATAGCAATAAGGCCATAAGAAAGGCGATTGTGATTTTTGCTAGTGTTGTCATGACTGATGTTTTTTTAGATTGTTTAAGCTTTGTTTTTAATGTTGTTCAAATTTGCGAATACTCTTATTATCTGCATATAATTTGTGACCCAGTTGTGGAATCCGGGTACTGAATTGCATTTGCAAGACTATTCTTCCTTAGTTTTAATTTTCACTCCGTTCTCATCTATTTTCATTTCGAAAGAATCTCCGTCATTATCTTTGATGTCTATATCTACCCCATCTTCATTAATAATGATCCTTCCATTTTCATCTTCGGAATCCCGGTCCATACCTTCAGGGCAATTGAGGCAGGAAAGCTCTCCATCATCCTGCATTTGCCATGAATAGTCTACAATTTCACTTCTGTAAAGATCCCTGTCGTACCTCGTAGTACGTCCTATATGCCTTTTGGCATTTTCATCAAATTGAATGACGCTGCCTGCGGGAAGATATACATCTACCCAAACCTCCTGATCGCGCATTTTATTTTCATAGGCCGTGGTAAGGTAATTATCGAGATAAAGGATACTTCCTTCCACTGTATAGCCATAGTCTATATTTGAAGCCCTGGTCCTGGCATCAGCAAAGGAACTGCCATTGGCATCTTTTCTGATTCGAATCCTGGGGATAGAGTCTTCTGACTTCTTGATATTGAAACGGATATCATCAGAAAATAACAAACGTTCCCCGGCTTCATTCCGGGTTACCGAAATACCGCGAATTCCGTAATTCTCCTGATATTCATACAACTCACTGGATCTAAGGCTAATGCGAACGGTATCTATAGCTTCAGCAAAGTATAGTTCCTTCTTGTCTGTTGAGCTTCCTGTATAGGCATGTGCCGCGGCCTGCTTAATTCCCAAAACCATGATTCCGATGATTGAAAGTAACCAAAGGCCCAGAAGGGAGAATTTTGCTATATTCCCAATAGACTTCAGATTGTTTACAAGGATCTTCAAGCCCAGGTAAAGAACAAAGAAGAAGGGGATACCTACCGCAAAGAAAGCCAGGAGCGATACCAGCCACATAGGGGCATCGGTATAATTAACCATATCGTAAAAATCCACTCCGGGGATATGGATAATGTCCAGAATGCCTACAGAGAACAGTCCAATAAACAGTCCTATCAGGGAGGCAGCTCCAATAATTATAAGGAGGATGCCAACAAACTTACCTACTACTTTGAAAAGGAATAATATAATATCCCCTAAGGTATCAAAGAAGGTTTTTCCACTACTCTTAACTTTATTTCCAACTTCCTCATAATCTACATTCTTAACTCTTTCCGCGACGTCCTCAAATCCTTCCTTTACCTTCCGTTCAATATTGCTAATATTAACCGCTTCCCCGGTCATATCAAGCTTTTGTGATGTTGTGGCGGCCTCAGGTACCAATATCCATAAGAGGATGTAGGCTATAAAGCCAAAACCGGTAAATAATGCCAGGAAAATAAAGATGATCCTGATCCATAAGGCATCAAATCCCAGGTAGTGTTCCAGGCCGGCACAGACACCGCCTATGTATTTATTGTCGATGTCTCTATATAGCTTCTTAACCTTCGATTTAGGGGCTGAGGAGGACCTGGGTTCATCTTCAAAGATGTCTTCGTCTACCATATAGTCTTCAGGTTGACCCATGACCTGGATCACTTCATCAACCTCTTTCATGGTTATGACCTGCCTTTCGCTCTCCATCTTTTCATGGAAGAGCTCTGCAATCCTGGCTTCGATGTCGGCAATGATCTCATCACTCCCGGCCGTCCCGGCAAAGGACCGCTTTATAGCTTCCAGGTATCGCTGCAGTTTATTGAATGCTTTCTCATCAATATGAAAAAGTATATTCGCTAGGTTTATATTTACTGTTTTATTCATTGTTAGATTTTTTTAGCGTTGGTAACCAAGTTCACTGCACTTCTCAATTCATCCCATGTGGTATTCAACTCTTTCAGGAATACTTTCCCAGTCTCAGTGAGTGCGTAATATTTTCTGGGTGGCCCTGAGGTTGATTCTTCCCACCGGTAATTTAATAACCCAGCATTTTTTAGCCTTGTTAGCAGCGGATAGATTGTACCCTCAACCACAAGCATTTTAGCGTCTTTAAGGGTTCCGAGTATCTCGGAGGCATACTTGTCTTCCCCTTCCAGTATGGAAAGGATACAGTATTCCAGAACCCCTTTGCGCATTTGTGCTTTTGTGTTTTCTATGTTCATAATTTCATGATTCTGTTAGATTAACTGTTCGTTTTTTTGATGGCTCATTTTGAATGATGTTTAAACTCCTTTTTTGATTAATGATTAATTTATTGTGGACCTTCAGTGATTGGCCGAAGGTTGATGATCATAACTTAATTCCCTTTTAATTTTCCAGGTTCCATCAGTTTGAACCCAGAGATGGGTAAACTTGGCAATATCTCCTTTCTGGTATTCCTGCTCAGCATTCAAAAATTCAAATCTGTGAATTCCGTGTTGTATTGCTCCATAGAGCTTCCCGTTTTTCCTGAGCGGATAAACCTCCAGACTGCCCGGAATCAAAATTCGCTTGGAGGGCTGCAAGGCCTCCGAATCCCATTTAGCACAGTTCTCCCGCATGGGTGCCAGGAACAACTCACGACTCATAGTAGCTCCCGCTCTATCGTGATAGAATTCAAAATCGTCGGTAAAAAGAGAAGCCAAGGTTTCAGGATCACAACTATTAAAAGCAGCATGAAATAAAACGCTATCCTTTTCCTTAAGGGTCTTATATAGTTCAGAGTCCACCGTAATCTGTCCGTTGACCTGGATAAGACAAACAGGCAGAAGGAACAAAAAGAAGATATGGATAGCTGGTTTCATTATTTTATAAAATTTATAGTGATGGGGTATTTAAAGGTTTGTCCTTCGTTAGTTCGTATGGTGGCTATGATAGTATAGACGATGTTCAATACGAACAGTGATATTTGCAGCAAACCGGTGATGCCGATAGGCCAGAGGGCGCTTCCCCAACGCCAAGGGTTCCCATCGAAATGAAAATTGATCCCATTGAATTCATTGAAATCCCTTATATCGAGAATGCCACCTTCCAGAACATTAGGAAGGAAGCCCAGAAAAAAAGGCACGCTTACAATTCCTAGTATAACGGAATACAAAAGAAGGCTTATTTGAAAGTTCAGAGCCTGTTTCCCGTTGTAATCTACATATTCATGCTCCTTCTTATTCGCCAGCCACAATATAAGTGGCAAAAGGAAATTCCCAAAAGGAATAAAGAACCTGCTCAGGGTGGATGCATGGATCAATGCAGACAAATTTCTTTCGTGTTTGGTCAATGATTCTGTCATGGCATATTAGTTTCTTATGCAAATATATATCTAAAAGAAGGTATTATGCAAAACATAGTACTAATATTTAACATAAAATTAACATTTTAATCTATTGATATTTATCTCTACTTTTAAGCCTTTATTCATTAAAATGGCATCTAAAACCAGGCAAATAAACACTTTTACCTTTTTTAAATTACCGGCTGCCTGGTGGTGCGGGGTGCGCTTAAAGCATCTGGATAAGGAGAAAGCCATTGTAAAGGTGAGGCATCGATGGGTAAACCAAAATCCTTTTAAATCAATGTTCTGGGCCGTTCAGGGGATGGCAGCAGAACTAAGCACCGGGGCGCTGG
>CBDUAW010000120.1:0-7124 GCA_965365215.1 uncultured Eudoraea sp.
GGTTCAATAAATTCACCAACTCATATTTTGCAATAAAGCGGGCTTAAGGCCCGCTTTTTTTAGGCTCATAAGTCCTTATGGCAAGGGACCTATCCGATGAACGGTATTTTATTCCATTCGTCCATTGCAAGGAATTTTGGTTCTATTCTATAAATGGTACGGTTTATGGGATTAGCGGATTGTGAAGCGTTGTTTATCTATTTTATGCGCGTCTAGGCTAGTAGTTACAGAGGTTTTTTTGATTCCAGATATTTTTAAATCAGAATTACTAAACAAAAAGTTAACTCAATTTTGCTTATGAAGACACTATTACTCGTTAAAGAAATTTACAAAGAAGGATTCAGAAATTTAGGACACTATATTATAAAGCGCTATTTCAAGTTTTTTGCCTGGTTTAGTTTTGTGATGTTTACTGTAGTCCTTTACGCTTTTATATACAGAGTGCTCACTGGTTTTCCATTTGATTAGGAAAACCCTCACTTTAATACTAATGTAAAGATGTTCAAGTCTAAAAAATCAAGATTAGTAGATGTTTTTATCATCGCAGGATGCATGTATGTTTCTTATATTTTTTTCATGGTGATAATTGACTTGGCCTAACATTTAATGCATATTTCGTAAGAACTGAGGTCTTTCCCCGAGAAAGGGCTAAGACTATTGTTATAGTTTTTAGCAATAGCAATCCTTGTACGAAGCTTCACCAATAGGTGGGGCTTTTTTTGTTCAACTGTTTATTCTTGTTGTTTTTATGGTTTTTATCTGTTTTATTCATGATTTTGTCCAAAAAACAGCTGTTTTTTTAAACCTGGAATACCCTTTGCCGTCTTATCCATAAAACTAGAGTTATGAAAACAGCAGTTATTATTAAGGAAATTTACACGGACGCTTTCAGGAACCTTGGCCATTATTTGGTGAAACATTCATTTAAAGTTTTTGCATGGTTTAGTTTTACCCTATTTTTTATTGCTTTATATGCCCTGGTATTCAGGATGACTACAGGTTTTGCTTTTGATTAATTGTCGGCCTTCTTTTTAAGGGAGAAGTATTAGCAATTTTATTGTGGAAATATTCCATAAAATAGGAAATATTCCATATATTAGCTATCCTTTTTTGGATAGCAATGCACAAGACTATACTTCATCTGGATCTGGATACTTTTTTTGTATCTGTAGAACGACTCATCAACAGCGAATTGCGGGATAAGCCCTTATTGGTAGGCGGAACAAGTGATAGGGGTGTAGTTGCTGCCTGCAGTTATGAAACCCGTGGTTTTGGAGTGCATTCCGGGATGCCCATGAAAATGGCCAGGGAACTTTGCCCTGAGGCAGTGGTTATTCGCGGTAATGCAGGGACCTATAGCAAACACTCGGATGTAGTTACCGATATCATCAAAGAGAAAGTCCCTGTTTTTGAGAAATCGAGTATAGATGAATTCTACGCAGACCTTTCAGGGATGGACCGTTTCTTCGGAAGTTACCGCTACGCTTCTGAACTGCGGAAAACCATTATGAAAGAAACCGGGCTTCCCATTTCCTTTGGCCTTTCTGTCAATAAAATAGTTTCCAAGGTGGCTACCAATGAGGCGAAGCCCAACAATCAGCTCAAAGTAGACCTGGGATATGAAAAACCTTTTCTAGCTCCGCTGTCTGTAAAAAAAATTCCCATGGTAGGGGATAAAACCTATCAGACTCTCCGGAACCTTGGTTTGCGAAAAATTAAGACAGTACAAGATATGCCTGTGGATATCATGCAGCGAGTACTTGGGGCAAATGGCAGGGTAATTTGGAAACGAGCCAACGGGGTAGACCACAGTCCGGTAATCCCTTTTTCTGAACGGAAATCAATTTCCACAGAACGTACATTTAACAAGGATACCATAGATGTGGCAAAACTCCGGGGCATCCTTATCGCCATGACCGAGAACCTGGCCTTCCAGTTGCGCAGGGGGGAGAAACTCACCGCCTGTATCGCCGTAAAGATTCGATATTCAGATTTTAATACCTATTCTAAGCAAATGCGTATCCCGTACACAAGCGCAGACCATATTCTGATCCCTAAGATCCTGGACCTTTTCAAGACCTTGTACAACAGGCGTTTGCTGGTTCGTTTGGTAGGGATCCGGTTTAGTCACCTGGTTTCGGGCAACTATCAGATCAACCTGTTTGAAGATACTGAGGAAGCCCTGAATCTATATTCCGCAATGGATACTATCCGGGAACGTTTTGGGGATAAAAGCATATTGCGGGCCTCCGGGATGGGTGCTAAAACTATTGGAAGGATGGTGAATCCCTTTAACGGGCAACCTCCGATTATCCTGGCGCATAGAAAGCAATGACTTTTCATTTCTTTTGTCTTTCCCTTTTCTTTGGACGAGCAAAGAAAAGGGAGAAAAGAAAAGACGCCTTATCTGAGGAATTTTTATCCGCGAATGCAGATAAAACCGGCTTCGAAGCTTCACCATTTTGCCTTTGGCAGGACGGGTATCACCGAAGTTTATCGGCCTGTTCTGCAGATAAGGAAAATATATAGAATCAGTACAACATCAATATTGACATGCAACACCGATTGCAAAGAAGAGAAGAAGAGAAGAAAAACAATGTATTTAAACTGCCATACATACTACAGCCTTCGCTACGGGACTTTCTCGGAAGTGGAGTTGTTGCAGCTGGCGCAGCAAAACCAGGTGACACGGCTGGCCCTGACAGACATCAACAATACCTCGGCAGGCCTCAATTTTGTCAGAAAAGCACAAGACTATGGGATAAGTCCTGTCTTGGGGATTGATTTCCGTAACGGTGTAGACCCTTGTTTTGTGGGGATTGCTAAAAATAATATAGGGTATCAGGAATTGAATGCGTTCCTTTCAGAACACTTGCACGAAGAAAAACCAATCCCCTCCAGAGCACCCCAGTTCCGAAATGCCCTGGTGATCTATCCTTTTAAAAAAGTACAATTGCACAACCTTGAGGATTTTTCCGATCAGGAATATATAGGGATTTCCTTAAAAGACCTCAGAAGGCTGCCCTTTTCAAAATGGGGAGGGCAGAAGGAAAAACTACTGGTGTTGCAACCCGTAAGTTTCAGGAATAAACGCGATTTCAATGCGCACCGCTTATTACGGGCCATCGATAATAACGTATTGCTGAGTAAACTGCCTCCGGAAGAACAGGGAGACCCTGAAGAAAAGATGTTTCCCATCGCCAACCTTGCTGCAGCTTTCTCAGAATATCCGCATATTCTGGAGAATACGGAAAGGCTACTGTACGAGTGCCATATCCAATTTGATTTCTCGGAAGAACGCGTCCCGCAGAACCTGAAAACCTATACCGGGACCACAGCAGAAGATGAAGAACTATTGGAAAAATTATGCCGGGAAGGATTGCCTTACCGATATCCTGAAGGAGGAGATCACATTCAGGAGCGACTCGAAAAAGAATTGGAACTCATCAGGGAAAAAGGCTTTGTCTCTTATTTCCTGATCAATTGGGATATTGTTTCATTTGCCCGTAACAAAGGCTTTTTTTATGTAGGCAGGGGTAGTGGGGCTAACAGTATTGTGGCCTACCTTCTTCGCATAACCGATGTGGATCCCATAGACCTGGACCTTTACTTTGAACGGTTTATCAACCTGTACAGGACCAATCCTCCTGATTTTGATATTGATTTTTCCTGGAAAGACCGCGAGGAAATGACACAGTATATTTTTGAACGCTTTGAACACGTAGCTCTTTTGGGAACCTATGTAACCTTCAAGGAAAGAGGGATTATCAGGGAGTTGGGAAAGGTATTCGGACTGCCCAAAGCGGAGATCGATTTCCTCTGTGAAGGTCGTTTTCATTACGATAAGCTGGATGAGATGTCTCAGTTGGTGCTTAAGTACGGGCTTCTGATCAAAAATATGCCCAACTACCTCAGTATTCATGCCGGCGGCATCCTGATCAGTGAAAAACCAATCCATTATTTTTCCGCCACCCATCTTCCGCCCAAGGGTTTTCCTACCACCCAGTTCGATATGGTTATTGCAGAAGATGTAGGCCTCTACAAGTTCGATATCCTGGCCCAGCGAGGCCTGGCCAAGATCAAGGAAGCCCTGCAAATTGCGCAGCAGAACCAGCCGGAGGCTGCTGCCAGGGTAGATATCCACAACATCAAGAGTTTCATTAAGGATCCGGTTATCAACGGCCTGGTAAAGACGGCACAATGCATGGGGTGTTTTTACGTTGAATCGCCTGCCATGCGTATGCTCCTGAGAAAACTGGAGGTAGACAATTACCTGGGGCTGGTGGCGGCAAGTTCAATTATCCGGCCCGGGGTGGCCAAGAGCGGGATGATGCGCGAATATATTCTGAGGCACAGGGATAAGGGCCGGGCTGAAAGGGAAGCCCACCCGGTAATGCTCGATATTATGCCCGATACCTACGGGGTGATGGTTTACCAGGAGGATGTAATTAAGGTGGCACACTATTTTGCGGGACTCAGCCTTGGGGAAGCCGATGTTCTTCGCAGGGGGATGAGTGGAAAATTCCGATCACGGGAGGAATTCCAGAAAATAAAGGAAAAATTCGTTCAGAATTGCCGGAAAAAGGGTTTTGAGGAAAAACTCATCACCGAGATCTGGAACCAGGTGGCCAGTTTTGCCGGCTACGCTTTTGCCAAAGGCCACTCTGCGTCTTATGCCGTGGAGAGTTATCAGAGCCTGTTCCTGAGAGCTTATTTCCCACTGGAATATATGGTGGCTGTCCTGAATAACGGTGGCGGATTTTATCGCCCTGAATTCTATGTACATGAGGCCCGGATGTTAGGGGCTACTATCCACGCCCCCTGTATTAACAGAAGTATGAAGGGAAATTGTATTTATGGGAAAGAGATCTATCTGGGGTTTGCCTATTTAAGAGAGCTGGAAAGTCGGGTAATGGACCGTATCCTGAAAATACGAACGGAAAACGGATCTTTTGATTCCCTGGAAGACTTTTTGGATAGGGTCCCTATTTCTGTAGAGCAGGCAAGTATCCTCATCAGGATCGATGCTTTTCGGTTTACCGGAATCAATAAACACGAGTTGTTATGGCAGGCCCACCTTTTTTTGTCCAAGGGGAGTGGAATAGAACACCCTAAATTATTTCCGCCCATCCATCAGGATTTTCAGATCCCAAGCTTACATACCACAGATCTTGAAGCTGCTTTTACCCAATGGGAGCTTCTGGGGTTTTCCCTCTGTAGCCCTTTTGCCCTGTTGAAAACACCCCCGGAAAATCAAAAAGGGAGTCGGCATCTGGCACAACATCTCAACCGGCATATCGATATTTACGGTTATCTGGTAACAGTAAAAAATACCAAGACCCATACCGGGAAGCGAATGCATTTTGCCACTTTTGTGGACCAGTATGGAGAGGTATTCGACACAGTGCTTTTCCCCCCGGTGGCAGCCAGGTATTATTTCAGGGGCAGGGGTATCTACAGGTCTTACGGGAAAGTAGTCAGTGAATTTGGTTTTCTCAGTATAGAAGTGATCAGGATGCAAAAGGAAGATTATATCCAGGACCCCCGATATGCAGAAATGAAAACAGCCAACAAGAGACTATCGGGGAAAACAGTAACAGATGAACCCCTGAATTCACAGGCAAACGATCTCCCTTAGAAAAAAGTTAGTTTGCAAAACGCATTCTGGTGCCCCCTGAGGGATCAGCCAAAAACCAGCTCAATTTTATCCCAAATTTCTCCTGGTAGGCAGGACCAATTTGCTTAATAAACTCCTCTACCGCTCCTTTATCAATAAGGTTCAGGGAACAGCCCCCAAAGCCTCCGCCCATGATCCTTGCCCCAAGTACGGTCTCTTTGGCACGGGTGAAATCTACCAGGAAATCAATTTCGGGGCAACTAACCTGGTATTCATATTGCAGACCTTCATGACTTTTGTAAAGTAAGTCGCCCAGTTGAAGGAGATCTCCAGACTTTAACGCTTCCACAGCCCTGAGAACCCGTTGATTTTCACTGAGGACATAATTACAGCGATTATAAATGGTTTCCAATTCGGGAATTCCAGTTCGGTCTTTCAGAGATTGCAACATCTCATGACTTACATCCCTAAGCGAACGCACTTCAGGAAACAGCTGCTGCAATAGCCGCACCCCCTCATTGCATTCTTTTCTTCGGGTATTGTACTCGCTGGAAGCCAGGCTGTGCTGTACATTGCTGTTTAGAAGTAATAATGTATAATCCCCCAGATCCAGAGGCACATATTCAGCTTTTAAGGAACGACAATCGAGCAGGATCACCTTCCCCGCTTTACTCATGACCGAGGCAAACTGGTCCATAATTCCACATTGGGTCCCCACAAAGTGATGTTCTGCTGCTTGCGAAAGTTTCACAAGGCTAAGCTTGTCTAGCCCAAGGTCAAACAGGATATTCAGGCCATAAGCCAACCCACATTCAAGGGCGGCAGAGGAACTCACTCCGGAACCAATAGGGATATCACTCACCAGGGTACAGCTAAACCCTCTGAGTTTATCCGTTCGTTTTTGTAATTCCTGAAGCACGCCAAGGATATAGTTTTCCCAGGGCTCCTGACTAATTTCAAGCTTATGTAAATCCGCATTCAGGGTTTTGCCAAGGTCTTTACTGGTTATCTGGCAGAGGTGATCCGAATTGTTTTTACGAAAGCGTAAACGGATCATCTTGTGGATCGCAGTTGGTAAAACATACCCCTCGTTATAGTCCGTATGTTCCCCGATCAGATTAATGCGTCCGGGGGATTCTATTACCAGTGCTCCCATCCTTGTTCAATTATTAGATAACCTGAAACCCATGGGCATAGGGATCGTCTGTATCAATCGTAATTTCGTTATAGCCGTAAACCTTGGCCCAGCCCCTTACCGAGGGAATTATGGCCTTGATGTTTCCAATTTGCGATTCTGCCTCCACCTGGCCTACAAAGGTGGAACCTATAATGCTTTCATGAAGGAAGTCTTCCTTTACCCCAAGTTTTCCCTTTGAATACCACTGGGCCATTCTGGCGGAGGTGCCGGTGCCACAGGGCGAACGGTCTATGGCCTTGTCTCCGTAGAAAACCGCATTTCTTGCCGTTGCATTTTCGGAGAGGGTTTCGCCGGTCCACAGCACATGGC
>CBDUAW010000121.1:0-7123 GCA_965365215.1 uncultured Eudoraea sp.
CGTGCCCCGAATGCCAATGCCATCAGGGTAACCGTAATAACAGCAATCCCTTTAAGTCCCGCCTTGGAAACCCCCATCACAAAGGCCGCACTAAAGGCCAGGATCCAGGATGTAAGGGTAATCTCCAAAGGGTTGGTTCTATGGGTTAGGAACAGTAATTCACTGGAACAAAGGTATTTTAAAAAAACATATCTTTATGCCACAACCAAAACCAACCTATGGAATTAAGTACTCTGGATTATGTCCTAATAATCGGTTTTTTTTCTATTGTTCTACTAATTGGTATTGTCGTCTCCAAGACTTCCGGGAAGAATACCTCTGAATTTTTTCTTTCCGGCAGAACCATGCCCTGGTGGTTGTTAGGCTTATCTATGGTGGCGACTACCTTTTCCACAGACACCCCTAATTTGGTAACAGATATTGTGCGAACCAATGGCGTCTCGGGGAATTGGGTCTGGTGGGCCTTTTTGATCACAGGACTACTAACGGTCTTTGTATATGCTAAACTATGGAGAAAATCGAATGTCAATACGGATCTTGAATTTTACGAATTGAGATATGGAGGGGCTCCGGCCAGTTTTCTACGAAAATTTCGGGCAGTGTACCTAGGTGTTATTTTTAACGTAATCACCATGTCGGCCGTTACCCTGGCTGCTATTAAAATAGGCGGTATAATGCTGGGCCTGGAGCCCTGGCAAACTGTGGTTAGTGCCGGGCTTATTACAGTGACTTTTAGCGCCCTAGGGGGTTTTAAGGGAGTAGTTTATACAGATTTTCTCTTGTTTTTTGTAGCAATGGGCGGTGCCATAGGAGCAGCCTATTATCTGGTTAACCTGCCTGAAGTGGGTGGGATAGAAGCTATTATGGCAAATGAACACGTTGCTGACAAATTGAGTATCCTGCCTGATTTTTCCAACAAGCAGGCTCTGATCACTTTATTTATAATTCCCCTTGCAGTTCAATGGTGGAGTTCGTGGTATCCTGGTGCTGAACCCGGGGGCGGGGGTTATATTGCTCAGCGGATGTTGGCTGCAAAAAACGAAAACCATGCCATTGGCGCTACCTTCTTCTTTAACATAATGCACTATGCTCTGCGGCCCTGGCCCTGGATCCTGGTAGCACTTGCCTCTTTGGTAGTGTATCCTGATATTGCCAGTATCCACGAAGCATTTCCTAATGTAGCCGATGATAAACTAGGCCATGATCTGGCATATTCAGCCATGTTGACCAAATTACCCAGCGGATTACTGGGACTTGTTCTGGCTTCCCTGATCGCAGCCTATATGAGTACCATTTCCACACAACTCAACTGGGGCTCTTCCTATATTGTCTATGATTTTTATAAACAACAAATAAATCCCAAAGCATCGGAAAAAAGATTGGTGGCAGTCGGAAGGCTGTCTACTGTGGCCCTGATGGTTTTTAGCGCAGCCCTTGCCTTACTTCTCCAGAATGCCTTGCAGTTGTTCGAGGTTTTGTTGGTATTTGGCGCGGGAACAGGTCTCATCTTTATTCTAAGATGGTTTTGGTGGCGTATTAATGCATGGAGTGAGATAACCGCTATGTTTGCGTCCGGGATCATTTCCATAGTCCTCAAACTCACACCCCTGGGCCCTTATTTTTTTGCAACAGAGACAGGGATCTTTCCAGACTGGGTAGAATATCCATTTGTAGTTTTAACGACTACCATCATATGGCTGGCGGCCACTTTTATGACCCAACCTGAGACGAAAGAAGTACTACAGGATTTTTACAAAAAGATCCAGCCTGGCGGTCCAGGATGGAAAAAGGTAATTAAAGAAGCGGAGGCTGAAAATAAACAATTGGCAAAACCAGATGAAAAATGGAGCGTTCCTGCTGGGATTTCGGCTATGTTGCTTGGGTGTGTTCTAATCTACGCCTGTATGTTTGCCACTGGTTTCTGGATTTATGGGGATTATACACAAGCAGGGGTTCTAACAGGGATTGCTGCTATTTCCGGATATGCCCTGACCCGGGTTTGGTACAAGATGAAAGACAATATTTTATAGCATTATGAAAGAAAGGATAGTTTCAGTTGATATTTTCAGGGGCCTTACCATTGTCCTGATGATCCTGGTGAATACCCCGGGGACCTGGTCAGATGTGTATGCGCCTTTATTGCACGCTCAATGGCACGGCTTAACGCCTACTGACCTGGTGTTCCCTTTCTTTTTATTCATTGTGGGGACGTCAATAGTTTTTGCCTATAGGAATAAAACACCTAATAAGGCCACATACAGGAAGATTATTATCCGTACCCTTAAATTAGTGGGACTAGGGCTGTTCCTCGGTGCTTTTACGATTAGTTTTCCCTTCTTTAAAGAATTTTCGGATATCAGGTTCCCAGGGGTTTTACAACGTATTGGGATTGTCTTCTTTTTTGCCGCAGTTCTCTTTTTAAACTTTAACTGGAAAGCGCTGCTCGGCATCTGTATCTTTATTTTGTTGGGGTATTGGATTTGGATGGGCTTTATCCCGCTTAATGGTATGGACCCAACCTTTGACAGGGCACCGAACAACTGGGCCAATTATATTGATTTGAATGTACTGGGGTCCCATATGTATAAAGAAGACTATGACCCTGAAGGGATATTAAGCACCCTGCCCTCTATTGCTACTTCATTGATGGGGATATTTACCGGTCTTATTCTGGTTTCAAAACGCGCAAATAAAGAATTGATCCTTGTCTTGTTAGGAGTGGTGATGATCCTGTTAGGAAATCTTTGGGACCTGGCATTTCCCATAAATAAGGCGATCTGGAGCAGTAGTTTTGTAATAGTAACTGCAGGATGGGGGAATTTATTTCTGGCCCTGATCTATTTTTTAACAGATGTAAAAGGCCTCAGATTTGGCAGCATTTTCAAGTATGCAGGATCTAATGCAATTACCGTTTATTTTCTTTCGAGTTTTGTAACCAAACTGTTTTACTCAATCAAGGTAACAGAAGATACTACCTTGCATCAGTGGCTATTTCAAAACATCTACGTTCACGATTTTCTCTCAATGAAGCTTTCTTCTTTGTTGTATGGGCTTACGGTAACTGGATTTTACATGCTTTTGGCCTATTTAATGTATCGCAAAAAGATTTTTATCAAGGTATAATGCCTGGAACCCAGGGCAACCTATCCTCTCAGGGCCAATAATCTTGAAACATATTTCCCTATTACATCAAATTCCAAATTCACCCTGCTGCCTATTTGGTAGTCATGAAACCGGGTATGTTCGTATGTGTAGGGAATAATGGCAACACTAAAGGAATTGTCCCTGGAATTCACCACGGTTAAACTCACCCCGTCTACGGTAATGGAGCCTTTCTCAATAGTTACATTGTTGTGTTTGGGGTCGTACTCAAAAGTGTACAACCAGCTGCCATCTTCAGCTTCAATTGCAATACAGCTTGCCGTTTGGTCCACATGCCCCTGCACAAGATGCCCGTCTAAACGACTACCCAGGATCATTGCCCGTTCCAGGTTGAGGTTATCTCCTATTTTTAAATCACCCAAATTGGATTTTCTCAACGTTTCTTCAATGGCCGTTACGGTATAGTGCTTTCCATTGATATCTACAACAGTAAGGCATACCCCATTGTGCGCTACGCTTTGGTCAATTTTTAAGGCTTCAGCCAAAGGGGTCTCAACGGTAATATGCAGATTACCCCCGTCTTTTTCCAATCCTTTTACCTTTCCCAGGCCCTCTATTATCCCTGTAAACATGTGTCGTTTAAAATAAGTAGTTTTGCGAGGTAAAATTAATACTTAGTGAGCACTTATGATGAAGGAAAAGGGCAAAATAAAACTGGGAATATCCATTGGCGATCTGAACGGTATTGGGAGTGAAGTAGCCCTTAAAACCTTTGAGGACCCCAGAACGCTCGATTTTTGCACCCCGATAATATTTGCAGGCAATAAGACCATTTCGGAACTTAAGAGCAAGTTGGGTTTAAACATACATTACAATGGAATCCAGGAGGCCTCCAAAGCCCTTTTAGGGAAAATCAATGTGGTGAATGTTTGGAAAGAAACACCTTCAATCCGCTTAGGGGAAGAAAATAAGGAAGGTGGCACCTATGCTATCAAGTCGCTCAGAGCGGCTGTAAGAGCATTGAAAAAAGGTGAAATTGATGTCTTGGTTACCGCTCCCATAAATAAGAAAAATGTGCAGGATAAAGACTTTAGTTTTCCAGGCCATACGGATTATCTGGCCCAGCAACTGGAGGGCGAAAGCCTGATGTTTATGATCTCAGATCAGTTAAGGGTAGGACTTCTTACAGACCATGTTGCGGTAAAGGATATTGCAACGGCGATCACCCCTGAGTTGATAAAAAAGAAGGTTGCCATAATTGAGAAATCCCTTCGGATGGATTTTGGTATCCGTAAACCACGGATTGCTATTTTGGGGATCAATCCGCATAGTGGGGATAATGGGGTAATAGGCAAGGAAGATGAAGAGGTTATGAAACCTACCATCCGTGAATTGGCTGAGCAAGGCCATATGGTATATGGCCCGTATGCGGCTGATGGGTTTTTCGGGTCTGGCGCATATAAGGAATTTGATGCTATTTTGGCCGCCTATCATGACCAGGGTCTTATCCCGTTTAAAACCCTGTCCTTCGGAAAAGGGGTCAATTACACTGCAGGCCTATCTGCTGTTCGTACATCTCCGGATCACGGCACAGCTTATGATATTGCAGGGAAGGGGAAAGCAGATAACAGTTCTTTTAACGAGGCGGTCTTTGCGGCCCTGAAAATCTTCAAAAACAGGCAGGAGTATTTGCAACTTACCGCTAACCCTCTGAAGAAGCAGAAACTAAAACGCTAAGGCAATGGGGTTTACCCCATTATGCTGCTAGAATTTGCAAAATATATTTTTTCAATTCAATTGGGTTTTTGCAAAAAAAAAGTATCTTTGCACGCCTTAAACTAGTGTAAACGATGGTGAAGCATAAGGAATATGACATTCCTTTTTCAGGATTGAAGCAAGGAAAACACGAGTTTGATTTTAAGATTGAAAATAAGTTCTTTGATTCTTTTGATTATCGCGAATTCAACGCAGCTGACATTAACCTCAAAATAATGTTAAACCGTATGAGTACCATGCTGGAACTAACATTTGAGGCAAATGGAACTGTGAATGTGGATTGCGACCTAAGCAGGGAGCCATTTGATCAGAAAATCAACTCCTCCCTGGACCTGGTTGTAAAATTTGGAGAAGATTTCAATAATGAGGACGATGAAATTTTGATTATCCCGCATGGGGAACACCAGGTAAATGTTGCGCAATTCATATACGAAATGCTGGTGCTTGCGGTGCCTCAGAAACGAGTCCACCCAAAAGTACTGGATGGGACTATGAAATCAGAGGCCCTTAAACGGCTCGAAGAATTACAACCAAAAGAAAAAAGGACAGATAAGAATATTACGGATCCCAGGTGGGATGCTTTAAAAGATTTACTAACGGATAAATAAGTTGCACGATGGCACATCCTAAGAGAAAAATATCCAGGACCAGGAGAGACAAACGAAGAACACATTATAAAGCTACGGCTCCTACCCTGGCCAAAGACCCTACAACAGGTGAATTGCACTTGTATCACAGGGCACATTGGCATGAAGGAAAACTATACTATCGCGGACAGGTACTGATCGACAAAACAGAAGAAGCCAGCGCATAGGCAGAATACGGCAAATGAGGACTCCCACTTTCTTTAAGTGGGAGTTTTTTTATGAATGCTGTAGGATTTTGAAAAATTGACATTTTAAACAGAAAGTCGCAAAAAATCACTATTTTTCAGCGATTTTCAGGCACTTTTAAAGGTTTTCTGTATAAAAAACCAAAATAAGGATGAGCAAAATTACAGCAGCTATTACAGCTGTAGGGGCATATGTTCCGGATTTCAGGTTGACCAATAAAGTATTGGAAACCATGGTTGACACCACCGATGAATGGATCACAACCAGGACTGGAATAAAAGAAAGAAGGATTCTGAAAGACAAAGATAAGGGCACTTCTTTCCTGGCCATAAAAGCCGCCCAGGATCTCATTGCAAAAAGGGGTCTGGATCCCGAAGAAATAGACCTGGTTATTGTTGGTACTGCTACCCCAGATATGCCCGTTGCCTCAACAGCGGTTTACGTGGCTGCAGAAATAGGTGCCGTAAATGCTTTTGCATATGATCTGCAAGCCGCCTGTTCAAATTTTCTGTATGGGATGTCTACTGCAGCCAGATACATTGAATCAGGGAGATATAAAAAAGTTTTATTGATAGGGGCAGATAAGATGTCTTCCATTATAGACTATACTGATCGCACAACATGTATCATATTTGGAGACGGGGCTGGAGCCGTTTTGTTTGAACCAAATACGCAGGGATACGGATTACAGGACGAATTTTTACGTTCCGATGGAAAGGGACGTGAGTTCTTAAAAATAGAAGCAGGGGGTTCCCTGCTGCCACCGTCTGAGGAAACGCTAAAAAACAAGCAACACTATGTCTTCCAGGATGGGAAATCGGTTTTCAAATTTGCCGTTTCCAACATGGCAGATGTTGCTGCCAGAATAATGGACCGCAACAACCTTACACATGATGATGTTGACTGGTTGGTGCCACATCAGGCCAATAAACGCATTATTGATGCGACCTCAAAAAGAATGGGCTTGGATGCCTCTAAGGTGATGATCAATATAGAGAAGTATGGGAACACCACCTCAGCCACCTTACCGCTGCTGTTACATGATTACGAGGCCCAACTAAAAAAAGGGGATAATCTCGTATTTGCAGCATTTGGAGGCGGATTTACCTGGGGGGCTATTTATTTGAAATGGGCTTACAATACTAAATCGTAGAACTATAAAAACTAATTCCATGGATATTAAGGAGATTCAAAGTTTAATCAAATTTGTTGCCAAATCTGGTGCCAGCGAGGTGAAATTGGAAACGGATGAAATTAAAATTACCATCAGGACTGGTACAGTGGGATCTGGTCCGGAAACCACCTATGTGCAACAAATCCCGGTAGCTTCTGCAATGGCTCCTCCCACAGCTCCTGCGGCTCCGGCTACTGAAGCCCCGGCAAGTACAGACCAACCTGCTGCTGCCGCGGAA
>CBDUAW010000122.1:0-7114 GCA_965365215.1 uncultured Eudoraea sp.
GTGACTGGAGTTCAGACGTGTGCTCTTCCGATCTTATGGTGGAGTCCAGACCCCCGTATGGTATTATTTCCTGACAAATTCAAAATTTCCAGGAGTCTTAGGAAGTTGTTGAAGTCCGAACGATTTTCCGTTACTGTGAACAAGGATTTTGATGCTGTTATTAAACACTGTGCTTCTGTAAAACGCGGGGAACAACAAGGAACCTGGATCACCGGAGAAATGAAAGAAGCTTATATAGAGCTAAATCGGCTCGGAATAGCCTTTTCATATGAGGTGTGGGAAGGAAAGGAGCTGGTAGGGGGATTATAGATCTGGGGCATATTTTTTGTGGGGAAAGTATGTTTAGTTTGGTCAGTAATGCCTCCAAAGTGGCTTTGGCTGCCCTGGTAAACGATTTGAAAGACAAGGGTTACCAACTAATAGACTGTCAGTTATATACTGCACATCTTGAGAGCCTGGGCGCTGAAGAAATACCCAGGAAAAAATATATGAAGCTATTAGAGAGTGAGTACTAAAGCCGTGTTGATGAAGAGGATATGAACTCCCTGATTACCAAAATCTTCTAAGCGATATTCCAACCCAGCCTGAATCTTGCTTCGCACAGTTAACAGCCATCCGATCTGACCTGAGAGCCTCTGGTCAAATTGAGGTTTGAAACCGGTTGCTGCACTGAGAAGAGTTTCTGCTGCAGCGACAACATATGGTTCCCCTGTATCGAGTTTCTCACCCAGCAAAGGACGGTCTACTACAAACCGATATCGAAATCGGTGAACCGTGAAATCCGGAAAGAACCTTTGCTCAGATATTAACCTATGACCAAGGCGCAAAACCAAAACCTTATTCACAATATTATACTGTTGGGTGAAACGCACTTCATTGTTTTTATCGGTCTCAAACGTTTTACGGAAACGGTATTGTAATCCAAAACCCAAACTCTGACTGCTACCTATCTTTAAATTGGAGAAATGGCTTAGATCTAAATGCCTAACATCTAATTGAGTATTCCCATCCCTATAAAGGTAATTCCGGTTTACTGCTGTAAAGTTGTGATAGTAATTAGGTGAAACCTTATAATTCAAAGCAATTGAGGGTTGCCAGTAAGAAATAAATCTGTCTTGCCCAGCTAAGGAAAACACATAAAAAAAGAAGAGAATAAAAGAAAAAAATCTAATAGAGAACATGGTCATAATTAGCTGGCAGGGATTTGCGAAGTTGTAAAAAAGAACCATCTGCATTGAACTGAACTTCGAAGTCCCGATATTCTTTTTCTTTTTTACCCGATACGATAAGCTCATAACTTATTTTGGGATCAAGGAGGTTTTGAAATGCTTTTTCCAAAGTAGTCTCGGGGTTTCCAAAGGCGATAACGCTGTATTGCTGTTGAATTTTGCGGATTTTATATTTCTTGAATTCCTTGTCCAGATATGAAATGATTTTGGAAAATGAATCTTCCGGCACGTCTATTTTATTTATGAGGATCTCAATATCTTCTAAAAGACCATTTTCGTCAAATTCAACACTATAGAATAACCGATCTTTTTTGAATTTGGCTTCATAACTGCGTTTAGCGCCATCAATTTCTTTGTAAAAACGGATCTTTCTGGCTCCATTTAATTCCTTTTCAATGAATAAATGCGCTTTCTCAGGAAATTGAGATTTCTTTATACGAAATTCGCGTTCATATTTTACCTGTGCCTGTATAATTGTACAGGAAATAAGACACACAAAGATCATAACCCTCCTATACTTCCTCATATCTAAAACAATTAATTTCATGATCATTTACCATCCCTGTGGCCTGCATGTGGGCGTAAACTACTGTACTCCCCACAAACTTAAAACCCCGCTTTTTTAGATCTTTACTTATAGCATCGGACAATGCAGTGGTTGCCGGGGCTTCCTTGTAATTTAAAACCTTGTTCTTTATCGGTTTCCCTTCCACAAATTGCCAGATATAGTTGCTAAAACTCCCAAATTCCTCCTGTACTTTTAAAAAGGCCTGTGCATTTGATACCGTTGCCCTTATTTTTAATCGATTGCGGATTATTCCCGCATTCTGTAACAATTCCGCAATCTTTTTTTCTCCATAACCAGCAATTTTCTTGTAGTCAAACTGGTCTAGTGCCAGCCGGAAATTTTCCCGCTTTCTCAGGATGGTGATCCAACTCAGTCCGGCCTGGAATGTTTCAAGAATCAGGAATTCAAAAAGCGTATCGTCATCCCTAACGGGAACACCCCATTCTGTATCATGGTATGTCTCGTATAATGGATCGCCAAGGCACCAGCCGCATTTATGTCTCGTCATTCAAAACGGGTTTCGGAAATGGATTATATTCTTGAAGATACTTAAAATCTCGCGCAATCTAAAACAGAAAATTACGTAATCAGAAAGTCTGAATTATGTATAAACTGCCATTTGATATGGTTTAAATCTAAGGCGTTATCACCAGCTGCCGAAGCCTATTTGGAATACCTAAGATAGGAAAAAGACCAGCTAATTGCTGATCGTTTTGGTTGGATAGGGGAATATTGATCCGGATTATTAAACAGGGTCTAGACCGGAAGGGTGGCTTCTTTTACTATTTTGGCCTGGGACTCATCCATGTAGACAATAGGAACAGCATATAATGACTCAATTTGCTTGGGGAACACTTCTTTTAATAGTACCTCAATCTGTTGATAAAGCAACGCCTTGGTTCGGGCCGTGATCAGAAATTGGGATTTTACGAATATGCTTTCTGTCTTTGCATTTTGGACAAAAACTTTCCTTAAGGAATAAGTACCATCAAATATGAGTTTTTCCCTGATGAGCGTTTCAATGAGCTCTTCCGCGAGTGACTCCTTTTCAACAGTAGCACGTAATAGAATCATACTTCTCGATTTGTGATAAAAAAAGCACCGGCCTGAGAACGAATGAATAAACGGAATGGAATCTGAATAGGGCCGGTGCCTGTAGTGTTGTTATATACGTACTTCTTGCTTTTCCAGAGCCTGTTCCAAGGATATTTCAACGGTATTAAAAGCCCTGAAAAACTTTTTACCGTCTTGCCTTCTTACATTTACTACTGTCTTGCCGTTTTCTCCGTAGCTTACACTTTCAACGACCACCTTTTTTCCTTTAAGGTCCTTGAAGTTGAGGATACCGCCCCTTTTAATAATAATGTTGCTCTTGGGGAATTTAACATGGTCATACCCATAAGCGGTAGGGGCTCCCAAGGTGAGGACATCATTTACTGCAATGTCCTGAGTCTGAGCCTGTGCATTAATACATACACTGGCTGTTAGCGCACAAACTAATGTCAATACTTTTTTCATTGTTTTTTATTTATTAAACAGGTTATTATTAATTTCTGAAATCGAATTTTTTTTGGTTCTGGAAACATTCGGAGCTGCCATTCCCTGCGGAAAAATCCTCGTCTTCACTTTAGGGAAAAAATTAAAAAAATCCTTGCCATTTTCCTGCCTCATTACCAGGGTTACACTACCATCCCGTAAATGATCTATTTCCTCAATCACAAGGGATTTCCCGTAAATATTCACGGTATTCCCAACACTATTTTGCATAATTATAGTTCTGCTCATTTCCAGTGGTAGGGTAATGTACTTTTCTTTATCTAATGATATTCTATTCTGGACAGGATCATTGCGAAAGGCCCAAAATTCCTTCTGAAAATCATAGGCATTAACAGAATAAATATTCTGTTGTGCATATGTGCCGCTGGTATAAATTACGAATAATATAAATATACTAATGATTTTCATGCAAATATTGTTATATAACTCTAATCAATACTAATTCTTTGCGAATATAATATCACCAAAGATTTAATATAGTATTACTATAGTTAAAAATTAGTTAAACTATCATACCATGATAGTAATACTATTATATTTGCCATCGTTTTAAAAATCAGAATATGGAAAGGCTTCTTCAATCAGTAAAAATTGGGATCAATGAAAAGATTTATGTAAAAGATCCTGAGTCCTCGGAACTTGGGAAAAGGATTATTGAACACAGTATTATCATGATTCATGATATGGGTTTTGAGAGTTTTACCTTTAAAAAACTAGGCTCTCAGATAGGTTCAAACGAGAGTTCTATTTACAGGTATTTCGAAAACAAACATAAATTGTTGCTCTACCTAACTTCCTGGTACTGGGGATGGCTGGAGTATCATTTGGTATTTGCAACCAATAGCATCCCGAATTCTGAGGATAAATTATCTAGTGCAATTAAAATCTTGACAAGAGCTACTGAAATGGATAGCTCCTTCTCCCATATTAATGAGGTGCTGTTAAATAAGATTGTTATTAATGAATATTCAAAATCCTACCTCACCAAGGAAGTGGATCAGGAAAACAAAGAAGGTTATTTTGTTATTTACAAAAGACTGGTGAATCGTATGAGTGAAATGATCAGTGCGGTAGATAAGGACTATGCCTATCCCTCCAGCCTGGCAAGTACCATAATTGAGGGAGCCTTGCATCAGTATTTTCTAATGGATCATTTTTCATCCATGACCAACTGTAGTGAAACCCTATCCCCAACCCAATATTTTTTGGATCTGGTGTTTAAAACTCTAAAAACTAAATCGAATGGCTAAAACCGTTTTAACTGCATGGCAGCGTTTAATAGGTCTCTTGAAATTAGATAAGAGAGATGTAATGCAGACCTTTTACTATGCAATTTTTGCAGGATTGGTCAACCTTACACTTCCTCTGGGAATACAGGCTATTATTAACCTTATACAGGGAGCACAGATCAGCACTTCCTGGATCGTATTGGTTGTTTTAGTAACCCTTGGGGTAGCCTTTGGCGGGCTACTACAACTTATGCAGATAAGGATTATTGAAAACGTACAGCAAAAGATTTTTACCAGAGCTTCTTTTGAATTTGCTTACCGTTTTCCTAAAATAAAAATGAGCGAGCTCAGAAACTTTTATCCCCCTGAACTAGCCAACCGGTTTTTTGATACGATCACAGTTCAAAAAGGACTTGCCAAAATCCTGGTCGATTTTCCAGCGGCATTACTTCAGATCTTGTTTGGCCTAATGCTTCTGTCTTTCTACCATCCGTTTTTTATCATTTACGGAATACTGTTATTAGTCCTGATCTATCTGGTTTTTAAGTACACGGCACAACGGGGTTTAGAAACCAGTTTGGAAGAATCTGAGCATAAGTATCGTGTAGCGCACTGGATTCAGGAAGTTGCGCGTTCTATTGTAAGCTTTAAACTTTCGGGAAGGACTAGCCTGGCAATGGATAAAAATGACGCCCTGGTGGCATCCTATCTGGGGGCAAGGGAAAGCCACTTTAAAATATTGGTGATTCAGTTCCTGCAGATGATTGGTTTTAAGGTTTTGGTAACCATTGGCTTGTTGTTAATTGGCGGTATTCTGGTGCTGAACCAGGAAATGAATATTGGACAATTTGTTGCAGCAGAGATCATAATACTTTTGGTGATCAGTTCGGTTGAAAAACTAATTCTTGGACTGGAAACCTTTTACGACCTCCTTACTTCCCTGGAAAAGTTAGGTCAGGTAGTAGATAAGGATTTGGAGCCTCAAAAAGGGGAGATGCCATTTAAGGAAGGAGAAGGTTTTACGGTTCAATTAGATAAAGTAAGTTATAAGGTTCCTGACAGGGATAAAAGGATAATAAAAGACGTTTCGCTTAAGATTACTCCGGAATGCACCATACTCTTACAGGGAAATAGTGGCTCCGGGAAATCTTCATTGCTCCGCTTGGTAGCTGGGATCATTGAGCCTTCAGGAGGGGCAATCTACGTCAATGACGTCTCCCTGAGAAGCCTTAATTTAAATCATTATCGTGCACATCTTGGGAAGTCGCTGACCGAAGAATCTCCTTTCGAAGGAAGTATCCTTGAAAACATCACCTTCGGGGATCCGAAAATTACCGAAGAAGATGTGTATTGGGCATTAGATAAAGCGGGCTTGAAATCGTTCGTCAAAGAGCAGCCCTATGGACTTAAAACCATGTTATATCCTGAAGGGATGCAAATTCCCTATGTGGTTTCCAAAAAAATTGTTCTGGCAAGAAGCATTGTTAAAAAGCCCCGTATGTTGATCCTGAAAGATCCTCTGGATCATTTTGATCCTATAGAGGCAAAAGAAATCATGACGTTTTTAACAGACCGCAGTAACCCATGGGCTTTAGTGGTTGTTAGTCAGAATCTGGAGTGGAGCAAGTATTGTGATAGGATCATCACAATGGAAGAAGGTAAAATAATTGACGAAAAATAGAGGACCATGCTGAATATTTCACCTAACAAACTTAATCAGAAAGTAGATATATCCCGCTTTGCTTCTACAAAGAAGGTATTTCATACAAGGGATTACAAGCACTTTAATCGCTTTCTGCTGACCTTTGCGATTATTTTGCTAATCATTTTATTCTTACCCTGGACACAAACGATCTCAGGGAATGGGTATTTAACCACTCTTAGCCCTGGCCAAAGACCGCAGACCATACAATCTCCGATACCCGGGCGTATTGAAAAGTGGTTTGTAAGCGAAGGGGATTATGTGAGTAAAGGGGATACTATATTGCACATTTCAGAGGTGAAGAATGAATATTTTGATCCTTTGCTGGTGCAGAGAACCGGGCAGCAAATTGAAGCAAAGTCAATGGCTGTAAATTCATATCAGGGAAAGGTAGTTGCTCTAAATGCGCAGATTATTGCTCTACAGAGGGAACGGGGCTTAATACTTGAGCAGGCGCGGAACAAGTTATTACAGGCTAGGTTGAAAGTAAAGAGTGATAGCATAGATTTGGAAGCCGCTAAGACCAACATTACTATTGCACAAAGGCAATTTGACCGGGTAACACAATTGGAATCTGAAGGCCTTAAGCCGATGACCAGCGTTGAAGAAAAGAAATTGAAGCTGCAGGAAACGCAGGCGAAGCTTATTTCCCAGGAAAATAAACTATTGGCCAGTAGGAATGAGGTAATTAATGCCGAGGTAGAAATTAACCGGGTTCAGGCATCCTTTACAGATAAAATTTCCAAAGCACAAAGCGATAAATTCACGGCAGAGAGTAGTCAGTACAATGCTGAAGCTCAGGTTACCAAGTTGGAAAATGAGTATACGA
>CBDUAW010000123.1:0-7083 GCA_965365215.1 uncultured Eudoraea sp.
TAATCAGGGTGCGGAAGATCCACAGGAATACCGTTACACCAAAGAAAGCCAAGACCATTTTTTCCTTGCCCGAGGTAGGGCCTAATTTGGCAATTTCTTCCCTAATAACCTCCCTGGAGGCCTTAAAAGTTAGTTGCTTATTGGGAAACATCCATTTAACAAGGACCAAGTAACAAATGCTTACCATAACCATTGAAAAAGGCAGCCCGATACTCATCCATTTCAAAAATGAAACCTCAATATTATATTCATTTTCCAATAACCCTATCAGTACTGAGTTAGGAGGGGTCCCGATAACTGTCGCGATGCCCCCGGCGTTTGCAGAGAAGGCTATACCCAGCATAACGCTTAAGGCAAAATTCTGATCACTTTTTGTAAAACCGTCCTCATCGTCAATGAGCAGTCCTATTACGGACATGGCTATTGGAAGCATCACTACCGTGCTGGCGGTATTACTGATCCACATGCTTAAGGAGGCGGTGGCAATCATAAACCCCAGCACTACTTTATTTGGGGTGGTCCCGGTAAGCCTTATGATATTAAGGGCAATACGTCTGTGCAGGTTTACCTTCTCAAGGGCAAGGGCCAGAACAAAACCCCCGAAAAAGAGAAAAATAATTGGGCTACCGTAATTTGCCCCAACCTCGGCAATGGGCATCACTTTCAGCAAAGGGAAAAGCAATAGTGGAAGCAGGGCGGTGACCGAGATGGAAACCGCTTCGGTAATCCACCAAATGATCATCCATAATGCTACTGCAATTACCGCATTCGCTTTTGGCTTGCCGTCGATAAGGTCGGGCAAAACCATTAGAAGTATAAAAAGCAATGGGCCAAGAACTAATCCCGCCTTTCTGCTTAATCCCATATTTTTTGAATTTGGGCCTAAGCTATACTTTTTCAGCTGTTTTTAAAAATAAAAGGGAGCCTAGCGCTCCCTTTTTATGGAGTCTATTCAATCTGTGAGGGCAGATCTATTAAGTTGAGGTTTTCATCGGTAGCCCCGTATATTAGTTTTACCAACCCTTCCTCTTCGTATCCTGCCACAAAGTAAAGGCTGTCCTCAAAATCAAAAATTTCAGGCAGGTATTGTCCACCATAATGCAATTCTTTGAGGAGATTGCCATTCATGTCGAACTTTTTCAAATAGTCTTTTGTGGAAACTACAAAACTATTCCCCATAGAGTAAAGTGCCTGATTGTTATTGGAATCCCCAAAGTATTCTGAACTCACTTCGGCACCTTCACTTGTAGAGATCACTAACTGCCCCATAGCATACATCGCCAAGTTACCGTTTGCCAATTGTTCCAGATGGAAACTTCCGTTGAGATCATTTGAAGAATTTGTTTCCATGGTTAACTCGGTGTCTTCAAAGACCACATGGGAAGTGATATTCAATTCGCTGTCAAAGAAGATCAACAGCGGTTTGTAATCTGAAATGTAGGGTGAAGTATCACTTTTTGAAAATACACCGCCAAAGGCAATATACCTGTCACCGGATTGGATCATGTCCCCGATAGTGGCATTCTCATGTTCGGGAATTGCATTTGCAAATACTTCAAAGGCATCTCCGCTCGAATTTCGCCTTTCCACGGCGGCCAGGTAGAAATCCCCAACCTTTTCGGTTCCGTAATACAAATACGTCCCCGCATCCTCGAGAAACCCATAGCTGTGCTTAAGAGCAGACTGGATCCCGTTTACAAATGCCCAGCCTGAGTTATAGGTCACTTCCTGGGTCCCATAGAGTGCATCTAAGGTCCGGGAGAAGACAAAATTCATATTTCCACCGGGGTAAAAATTGACAAAGGCTGAATTGGAATTTTGCGGCTTATCAGCCAAATAATACCAATTTAGTGTTGAGTCATTTACCCTTTCGCGGTAGTAGAATTTGTTGCCTTCGCTTCCTACTTCATCTTCGAGCAGTTCAATATAGTAGAGATTACCACTAACGGGATGAATGCCGGCCTCCAGCGGATATGCCGAAAATCCATCCTCAATTACCGGATATATAAAGAACGCTTCATTAGATATGACGTTTACGGTCTTAGTAACCGTATCCGCCTCTTCACCTTCGTTAGTTACCGTGAGTGTAATGATATATTCCCCGCTTTCATCATAGCTGATCACAGGGTTTTCCTCTGTTCCGGTATCACCATTGCCAAAATTGAATTCAAAGGCTGTAGCGTTTTCAGAACAGTTTGTGATTACCAAGTCTTCACCAACGGCCAATACCTCCTTATTAATTTGAAAGCATGCCTTTAACTCAGCATCCGGGTCTATTATGCTTTTGTCCAATTCCTCTGTAGCACAGGAAATTAAAAGCGAAAAGAAGAAAAAATAAAAGTAACGTTGCTTCATAAATCACACGATTTGGGGTTTCCCAGTTAAAACGTGGATTTATAGTCCTTTATTGGATAATTTAACAGCCATTCGATGAACGGATGCAAGCTTTAACATATTGATTCAAAGTAAATTATACAGAAAAAACCTACGAAATCATATAATGTGTTTATTCAGCTAGGACGCAATCTAATCGATCTCCCTCTTTTACCACCTTTACCAGGCCCAGTTTACCCAGGCCTTTGATCCCTTTATCCCAGGCTTTATTACTGAGGCCAGCACTGGCTTTAAGGTCTGCCAGGGGCATGGTTTTGTGTGGTTTCAGGGCTTCAAAGATGGTTTTTTCATTGTCCTTAAGCTCCAGGGGTTTCTTCTCCGGTCTCATTTGTGGGAAAAACAGTACTTCCTGTATAGAGGCATTATTTGTGAGGAGCATTACAAGGCGATCTATCCCAATTCCAATACCGGAAGTTGGAGGCATGCCATATTCCAGGGCCCTAAGGAAATCCTGATCAATAAACATGGCTTCATCATCTCCTTTTTCGGATAGTTTTAATTGTTCTTCAAACCGTTCGCGCTGATCAATAGGATCATTTAATTCAGAATAGGCATTGGCTATTTCCTTACCATTGATCATAAGTTCAAATCGCTCCGTTAAGGAAGGATTAGAACGATGTTCTTTGGTTAACGGACTCATCTCTTTAGGATAGTCTGTAATAAAGGTGGGCTGAATAAAATGTTGCTCACATTTCTCCCCGAAAATCTCATCGATCAGTTTTCCCACCCCCATGGTCTCATCAACTTCAATATTGAGTTTCTTGGCTACTTCACGAAGTTCATCTTCCCCCATTCCGTCAAGGTTGAAACCAGTATGCGTTTTAATGGCTTCAAGGATAGGAATCCTGGGATAGGGAGCCTTAAAATCAATTTCCTGATCACCCATCATCACCTTGGTCCCCCCGGTGGCATCAATGGCTACTTTTTCGAGTAGTTGCTCAGTAAGGTCCATCATCCAGTTATAGTCTTTATAAGCCACGTAGAGCTCCATAATAGTAAACTCGGGATTATGGGTCCTGTCCATCCCTTCATTACGGAAATCCTTGGAGAATTCGTAAACCCCGTCAAAACCTCCAACGATCAACCTTTTGAGATACAATTCATTGGCGATCCGCAGATACAAGGGAATATCCAGAGCATTGTGATGGGTTATAAACGGCTTGGCAGCTGCTCCGCCTGGGATTGCCTGGAGGATAGGGGTTTCTACTTCCAGATATCCTTTCTCGTTCAGGAATTCCCGTATGCTGTTGGTGATTTTGGTCCTTTTGATAAAGGTTTCTTTTACAGTGGGATTTACGGCCAAATCCACATAGCGTTGTCGGTATCGCAGTTCAGGGTCACTAAATTCATCATAAATATTTCCTTCAGCATCCTTTTTTGGCAAGGGTAAGGGTCTTAAGGCCTTACTCAGCAGGGTGAAATTTTTCACCATCACGGTTTTCTCTCCTACCTTGGTAGTAAATAGGGTGCCTTCAATTCCTATGATATCCCCAATATCGAGCAGTTTTTTGTACACCTCGTTGTATTGGCTTTTATCTTCCCCGGGACAAATCTCGTCCCGGTTGAAATAAACCTGAATCCTTCCTTCGCTGTCCTGTAATTCTGCAAAGGAAGCCTTGCCCTGTATCCTTCTGGACATTAGTCGGCCAGCAATAACCACTTCTTTCCCTTCGCTGAATTCTTTAATAATATCTGATGAAGAGGTGTTAACAGGGTATAAGGCGGCAGGATACGGATTGATACCCATTTCCCTCAGCTGCCTTAATTTTTCTCTTCTTATGATTTCTTGCTCTGAAAGTTGCATACCCACAAAATTAAAGCGCAAAATTACATTATTTAAAAAAAGTGAGAGGCTACTTTTAAATTAATACCTTTCAGGGGATGCCAAGTATTTACGACTTATGACAAAAATCATAGGATGCTGAGATATTCCCACCTTATTTTGCTCAGTTAATCCGGTTGTATACCGAATGGTGTTTCTCTGTACTCAAAACCCGGTGCGAGAGACATCTAATTAGCCTTGATAACACTTAAAGTTGTATATCATATGAAACATTTTTTAATCGGAACAATACTTGTTCTAGGAAGTTATTTGCAAATGTCTGGGCAGGATTTAGCTCCCTACATAATAATTACAGAAACGCAGGAATCTATAGAAGAATCTTCGGCAAGGATTGTTGAGGCACTTCAGCAAAATTCGTTTCAAGTTTTAGGTTCCTATCATCCTGCTAACAGAAGTACCTTAAAGGTCATAGCTTTTACCAGGAATGATTTAAAAAATACCGTGGTTAAAGTAGCAGACAGGGGAGCTCTTGCAGCGGTATTTAAAGTAGGCTTCGTAAAAAAAGAAGGGAAAGTTACTATATCCTATACCAATCCAGACTACATCTTACGAGCTTATTTAAGAGAGCATTACAATACGCACAAAAGTACTTGTGAGACTTTTGCGTCCGATTTAAAAGCAACCTTTGCTCCCATTGGCAATGATTTTATTCCATTTGGCGGTACCGTTGAGGCAGATAAATTGAAGAAATATCATTACAAGATTATGATGCCCTATTTTACCGATCCCATAACCCTGGCAGAATACAATTCGTTTAACGAGGGGATCAGTACTATTGAAGCTAACTTAAGAGCTAAAAAAGGGAATACAGTTCAGGTTTATAAATTGATATATCCGGATAAAGAAATTGCCGTATTTGGTGTTGGATTAAGAAGTAAAGAAGAAGGTGAATCCCATTTCCTGCCAAAAATTGGAGTGGAACATGCCGCTGCCTTGCCATATGAAATTATCTTACAAGACAATAAGGCCACTATGTTACACGGGAAATACAGGATTGCCCTGCATTGGCCAGATTTAACAATGGGTACCTTTATGAAGATTATGAGTACACCTCGCGATATTGAGGATACGCTTGAAGGACTATGTACCCCAATAGCTTCGGGTTCCCTGTAGAAAATTGGGATAGAAACAAAATAGGACAAATGATAAAAAGACCCTTCTGTTTGAAGGGTCTTTTATTATTTAATAGGTGTTTCAAAAAAATATAAGACAGGTAAATATTATGGTGTTTTTGAAGCTTTGGCGTAGTTGGGGACATATGATTCTGCCTTAAGGATGCTCAGCAGGTCTTTTTCTAAGGTTTCAACAGGCCTTTCCACAATGCGATTCACTTCCTTCCCGTCTTTTAGGAAAATAAAGGTTGGCACCCTCCGGATATCAAGCCCCCATTCCTCTCCGGCAGGACTTTTTTTATAGTGTTCTTTCCTTCGATCTACAGTTACAATTTTCAGTTGTTGCCTGGGGAAATCCGACTCATCTAAGATTTTTATAAAACGCGGGACTTCGCGCTTACTGTCGCCGCACCAGGTACCCATGAACACCAGGATTTTATAATCCCGGAGCAGGGGTTTTATTTTACTGATGTGTTTTGTGTTGGGCTTGTAGTTTGTGTAATTGGAGCGATACCATTGCTGATAATTGGTACTTTCCAGCTCTGTAGTTGAAATAGGGCCAATTAAGTATGGGTCACTGTTTTCCAATTTGATTTCCTTGTGCAATTCCTGTCCGCTGCTAAAGAGGGCTACTGCAAATAAAAATAGTAATGAGATGGTGTATTTCATTTGAATCTGATTTAAGATTTGAATCAAAAATCATCTGAATTTTGGGCGAATCTTAATTTTGAGGGTTGGAATTAGGGACTAGTACCCCGGTGGAATTTACTTTTGGAACAAGGATTTTACTTCTTCCCGGCTTTTTACATCCAATTTGCGGTACAGGTTATTGATATGGGATTTCACAGTACTTGGACTAATATATAAGGCGGTTGCAATTTCCTTATTGGTTTTATCGGCAATAATCTGTTCTACAATTTTCTTTTCCTGTTTGGTCAGATCTTCTGTTAGGGACATCCTGCTTGTTGCAGCACTTTTTCGTTTTTGTTGGAAAAGCATAAAATTGATCACCACTGAAGTAAATAATAAACCAGCCAGGATCCATATCAACATATTCTGATCATTCCCAGCACCTCCGTAGAGGTAACGGTCTGTTTGCAATTCGGTCTTATAGAGTTTTGAAAAAAGGGCTTCAGGATATTCCGCATACAGTCGGTCGGCCAGGGATTCGTAATAGGGGTTTTTGGAGATGTCGTTCAGATAATATTCATAGGTGTCATTCCGCTTATCGGACAAATATTCATAGATATAGAGTTCAGCCAGGGGCTCCTTAGCGGTTTCTCCAAATTCCTGGAAATCTAAAAACCATTTTTTTAAGTTCAGTCTGGTATTTGCCTTCGACCTAATCTCCGAAAAATCAAAAGTCATTTCTTCCTTCATAGCATCGATCTTAAGGAGCAGGCCTGCCTTGGGATTGGTAGAGGTAATCTCGCAGAACACTTCATCCGCAAAGCTGGTGGGAAGTCTCAGGGTGTCCGTATTGTTGGCAATAAAGGTCACACTTTTTATATCGGAGCAATTCCCTATAAAGTGGTCCGAACCCGGGGACGAGGCCTCACATTGGTCTATATGGATCCGGTAAATGCGGTTTTGGGTCGAGAGTTGGTTTCCCTCAAAGGAAAAATTGCCCAGGGAATCCGTTACTGACTTCCCAATAACCTGGTCAAAATTAATCCTGGAGAGTTTTCTGTAGTCCTCAATCAGGGAAAGGTATACCGTTTTGCCTTCCGTCTT
>CBDUAW010000124.1:0-7006 GCA_965365215.1 uncultured Eudoraea sp.
GTACCGTACCTATATGATCGGCAACCTTTCTAGCTGCCGCTAAATCAGGAGATCCCTCTAATCCCACTGAAAAGCTATGTAATTGGGGCCACCAGGCCTCCGTCTTATCGTCCGATTCAATCCTCATCTGAGAGTATTTTTTGGCGATTGCCGAGGTTACCGAAGAATCCAAGCCGCCAGAGAGCAATACCCCATAAGGAACATCAGACATTAATTGTCTGTGCACTGCAGCCTCAAGGGCCTCCTTGATCTCCCGGATACTGGTTTCATTTTCCTTTACCGCATCGTATTCCATCCAATCTCTTGTGTACCATCTTTTGAGCTCCCCATCCTTACTGTGCAGGTAATGCCCGGGCGGGAAAAGTTCAATTTTAGCACAGATTCCTTCCAGGGCTTTTAATTCAGATGCTACATAGAACGTTCCATTCTTATCCCAACCCATATAGAGAGGAATTATACCCATATGATCTCGTGCAATAAAATATTCGTCCTTTTCGGAATCGTAAATAGCAAATCCAAATATTCCGTTGAGTTGGTCCAGAAAATCTACTCCATGCTTTTGGTATAGCGCCAGAATAACCTCACAGTCCGATTGTGTAGTAAATTGATATTTCCCTTCAAATTGTTTACGCAATTCCCTGTGGTTATATATTTCGCCGTTTGCAGCAAGTATCAGTTTCTGATCTTCACTGAATAAGGGCTGTTTCCCCGAAGCAGGATCTACAATGGCAAGCCTTTCATGCGCTAAAATGGCATTTTGCTCTGCATGTATCCCACTCCAATCCGGTCCGCGATGCCGAACCTTCTTGGACATTTCCAATAATTGAGGCCTAAGGTCTTCTGAACTCGCCTTCAAATCGAAGGCACAAACTATTCCACACATAAGTATTATTTATATCAGATTTTAAGCAAATATGAATCCATATTCAACTATATAAAATATATTTTAGCTATTAGGTTACTATTTGATACATATATTTAATATTATATACTAATATGTAATTTAAAATTAAGGACTTTCTTACTATCTTTCATAATCTGTAAGACCCAGAAATTTTAACGACTCTTTATTAGAGTTCCCGGGAAAAAGAAACTAGTTTTATTCAACTTAAAAACAAATCGAATACTTATGAAAAATTTACTTGCATTTACCATACTAGCCTTCGCGCTGGTATTTACTACAGAGACAACAGCACAAAAATTCAGTGGGATGGATAAGAGTCCGGCTGATATTGCCTCCTATCCCTCCAGCTACCAGGTTTCGGATAAAGTGGTACGCGTTATTTACAGCAGACCTCAGCTAAAAGGAAGATCGCTTTCCGAATTAGCTCCTGCAGGAAAAGTATGGAGAACAGGCGCCAATGAAGCAGTAGAGGTAACTTTTTACAAGGATGTAACCTTCGGAGATTCTAGTGTAAAAGCCGGGACCTATTCCTTGTTCACCATTCCGGGTGAAAGCGAATGGACGGTAATATTGAATAAAAACCTCAACCAATGGGGGGCGTATTCATATGACGAGTCGGCTGATGTGGCCAGAGCCAAGGCAGGGGTTAGTAAAGGTGATGAATCACTTGAAGCTTTCTCAATAGCTTTCAAGGAAGTAGATAATGGAGTGCATATGGTAATGGGTTGGGGCACTACCAGAGTAGCCTGTCCTATTAGTATGTAGGATTTTTCCAAATAAGAATTAAAAAAACCGAAGTTTATGAACTTCGGTTTTTTATTTTGCGTCGGTGTAATTTACCTATATTCCCTATTCGTCCCTTCTTTTACCCTCAAGGTAGAAGGTTCCATCCTGGGAGGTACTTTCACCGGTAAATGAATCCCCATTCCTTTCCAGAGCAATACTGATCAGCTGCCCTTCAAGATTTAAAACAAAGGAAAGATTCTTCTTTTTAACCACAACCTGTTCAGCGGGGATGGTAGCAAATTCGAGTTCTACTTTAACACTGTGTTCTCTGCCTTCTTTTGCTATATGCAAAGCCCCCTTTCTATACTCGGGAGGAACATCTTCAACGGTATAATCCCAAATCCCCTCCCACTTTTTCTTCTTGAATATTTCTAGTTCAACATGCTCTCCAGACAACTCATTTGCTCCAAATCCCGAAGGTACCAGGAACAAAAATCCAAGGATCATAACTCCCAGAAACATCCTACCAACTCTATTCATATTCTTAATTTTTGAGAAGAGCTAAATGTAATAAAATTATCTCATAGAACCTTAGTTGAAAGAATTTTTTCAGCACAGGTAGTCTTCTACCTTTTTTCTTTTTCCAAAACCAGGAGAATCAACAAAAATCAACTAAGTTTGGGATAAACCCTTAGCAACCGACCTATGAGCCGATTATACGTTTACTTAATAATTATCAACCTGGTATTATTGCCTTCCACCGAGGTATGCGCACAAAATCAAAAGCAATATTATCTCTTAAAAGAGTATGTCTTACATAGCGCGGAACAGGAGGCAAGGACCGATACGTTTTTAAAGGAATCTTACCTTCCCGCTCTGAAAAACCTGGGAGTTTCTCCAGTTGGGGTTTTTAAAACAAGGGCAGAGGCAAAAGACAGCTTATGGCAAACCTATGTATTGGTCCCATTAAAATCCCTGTCACAGTTGGCATTAGTAGAGGATCTCATTATTACTGATAAGCAGATGCTAAAAAAAGGGGAACTTTTTCTTTCGGCTGCGTACGATAACCCTCCCTTTGTCAGGATCAGATCTACCGTCCTAAGGGCCTTTGAAGATATGCCTCTGATGGTGGCAAGTCCGCTGAAAGGTCCCAGGTCCAAAAGAGTTTATGAACTGAGAAGCTATCAATCTGGTACGGAATCTCTGTACAGGAATAAGGTGGCTATGTTTAATGAAGGGGGCGAAATTGATCTGTTCCATAAACTTGGGTTCAATGCCGTGTTTTATGGCGAAGTACTTGTGGGGGATGAGCAACCCAACCTGATGTATATGACCACTTTTGATGATATGGAAACCAGGGATAAGCTATGGGAAAAATTCTTTTCGTCCGAGAAATGGGAGGAACTCAAATCGGATCCAAAATACCAACACAATGTGAGTCGTGCAGATATCATGCTGCTGTACCCCGCGGAGTACTCGGACTATTAAAATTATTGGGTAGATATTACAAATTCCACGCGCCGGTTTTTCTTCCGGCCCTGATCCGTGTTGTTTTCCGCAATAGGCTTTTTACCACCATGCCCTTCCCAGCTAATTCTTTCCGCTGCAAGTCCTAACTGAAGCAGGTAGTCAGAGACACCCTTGCATCTTTTTCCTGAAAGGAGTTCATTGTAATGATCCGTTCCAATACTATCTGTATGCCCATGAATGGTAATCCGAAGGCCCGGATGCTCTTTTAAATAGCTGTAGACGGCTTTTACTTCACCCAAAGCTGTTTCGGGCAGCAGGTATTCATCAAACTCAAAAAGGACATCTTCAAAACGGAGTATTTTATCGAGGGCATATTGTGGAGGAGAATCCACAATGTCTGTACTAGCCAGTTTTTGTTTACTTGTATTACCGCTTTCAAGTCGAACAAGATCAACATAATAATATGCTCCCTGTTTGGCATTTTTCTTCCGCTTAACCTTCCTTGTACGTGTATTGTTCTCAAAATTTCCCAGGATAAGGTACTTCTCGGTCCCTTGGGCTGTAAAGCTAGCCCTGATCAACATCCACTCCTCCGTATCCCGGTAAAACTGGACATCCGGAATATTTATAAATTGATGATTAATCCCTTCCTCTTTCGACAAATGCATTTTAGACAAGTTCTTTTTGGTATTTACAGCAAGGGGTTTACTTGTCAAAAGGATGCCAAATACCTTCACCGCAAAATCTGATCGTTCTGCGAGACTTACATAAAAGGATACTGAATAGGTTTCCCCTTTGGTCAAAGGTTTAAGCAGGGCCGCCTGCAAATATTCTCTATAGTCGTCCGGAGCATATAAGTAGAGTCCCGCATACCCTTTGCCGAAGTCGGCAGGTTGTTCCCCGTTAAAATTTTTTGGGGTTCCCATGGCTTCACTGCAACCATTGAAATAATCAGTAGATCCTAAAGTTGGAGTATCCCAGAACGCAACGTCCTGATCCAGATTTCCCAAATGAGTGGGACAATTGATATAGTCTTCAAAACTGGGATTTGGGATTAGATTTTGGGCATTGAGTATCCCCATGCCACCTAGTAATACCCAAAATATCCCGATTATCTTTATCGCCGTATCCACTTTGCGAGACATTAACCATCTCTAAAATAATGAATTATAAAGCAACTATGGGCTGGCCTTCGGTCAATGGTAAAAGTACTGGGGTAAACTCCTGTTTCTTCTAATTCATGGCGTTTATACGCATTTATCAGGAACAATCAGTAAATATCAACTATCCAGAACGAATATTATGAGTTCTATCCACAGGAGATTTGAGCTCCCGAGAACCCCGGATTGCATTTGGCATAAAAGTACTGTTTATTGCTGAAGGTGGTACTTACCCTCAAGTTATGGAATCCGCATTAATTCTAATTTACCAAATGGGTGAGACTCCAAAAAACCGATAAACTAAAAAGGCTAGTGCAAACAACAACAATGTCCCAAACCTGTCTGCATCTTCAAAAAAGTCACGAAGTATTTAAAAATCAAATTTGTAGGTAACCCCTGCTAATATTTGAAAGCTCTGAACCCTAAAGTTGGCCCATTGTTCATATTGATTATTGGCCAGGTTACTGGCTTTTGCAAAAATTGAAAGTTGTTCATTTAGATGGTACCCGAGATGAGCATTTGCATCAAAAAATCCATCCAGGGTAACAATGGAAGAAGGGAAGTCTTCGGGTTGTACGTTGGGTACTACCTGTGCAACCAGGTCTTCGCGCTCTCCTATATAGAAAAGGTTAGCCCCCATAAACCACTTGTCGCCAATTTGATAATCCATAAATAAGGATCCCTTTAAATTGGGTAAATTCCAGGCAGGATTATCGGTTTCCGTATCATAATCGTATACTTCAGCGTTGAGGCCAAGGCTGAAATTGCGGTTTACATCAACGTTAAGTTCACCAAAAATCCCCAGGGTTTTGATATCATCATAGAAGAGAGAGAAGGAATTACCATAGAAGTATCCTTTTTCATCGTTTCTAAAGTCATTCTGAGGATTTAAAAGAAACAACGGTTTCCTGTTCTCTGCCGAATAAGAGCCTTTCAGGTTATAACTCAAATTGGGGAGTAATTGGCCTTTTAGCCCCAGGTAAGCATTGTATTGATGATCTGTAGGCTCAATGAACAAGGTGGGTGAAACATAGGGGTTATCATCAACAAATTGCTGGTAGGAGTTCTGTTTTAGATCACCTTCTACCCCTCCATAGGCGATTGCCGCATCTTCAAGCAGACGATACGAGGCGGAAACCGCTGGATATATGTAAAAATTACTTTCACTGTTTTCATTATCCAGCCCGTAGACAATGTTGGCCCCCAAATTGAGGGTAAGGTTGTCTCTTAATATCACAAGGCTGGGCGTAACGCCTACCTGGAGCCTGCTATAATTGATTTCCTCGCTATTGGTAGTACTATTTACAGGGGCATTTTTAAAATTTCCAGTGAGGAAGTCTAGACGGGGTGAAATCGTTAATAGTTCCTCCGTAACCGGCAATTCAAATTGTCCTTCCAGGATAGCCCTATTCTCGGCCGATTCCACATTGTCCCAGAATCTTCTCAGGCGTACCTCCCCCTTTTTAAAAAAAGATTCCTCGAGTCCTAAATGCGCCCCGGCTTCTACATTAAAATAATTTTGCCTTTCGTCAATACCGTCAATGATCACTGGATCTGTTATGGTTCCCGGGAGTCCATACCAATTATAAATCTGATGTTTTACTCCTACATCGGCTCCCCAATTCAGATCTCTTGCTTTTTTGGTGTAATGGCTGATGAGACTGGTATTGTAAAAATCCGTATCGAGCGGCGTATCTTCAATATCTCCCCTTGAAGAGTGGTGATTTATACCAATATCCAGGCGTTCATTACCCCTGTCAAAATCCCTGCTGGTATAAAAATCTACCAGTGCATTGTTGAAATTACCCAGACCCACAGAGGCATAAGAATTGTAAAGCTTTTCCGGTTTTACTTTTTTCACTGCAGAAGCCTGACCTTTAGCCGGGGTGAATGTTGATGCTACGGGAACAGAAAAAATATTGTACTCGATCTTCTTTTTGTTCAGGATTATTGAATCATTGAGGTTTGGAAGCGTTTTTACCTTAAATGCATCAGAAACACTGGGTGAATAAGGCTTTACAACCGTTACCGTTTCTGTGCCTATGTCCGTTTCCTGAGCAACAGAATTTATCGCCCCCAATAAACACAAGGATACGATGCTACTATATATATCTTTATAATTCATGTGTCTCGTTCTTTAGTTGCCCTCTGTTTCTATTGAAGAATTACTTTCTGCCTCAAGTGCTTTTATCCTCTTTAATTCCAGGCTCGCCTCCTCTTCAATTTCCGGAAACTCCTTAAAATTGGTCATCACACTTTCAAGGATATAGGTTGCCTGGTACGCGTCTTTAAGGGCATAATAATTTCTGGCCATTATGATAAGTCCCTTTCCTCCCCATTCTTTGTAGGAAGCATATTCCTTGGCTAATTTCTGGACCGAGGTATTGGAATCTTCATATGCTCCATTCCTCTCTTTAAAATAGGCGTCGTAATACAAAGCCTCTGCCGCCAGGGAACCGGTAGCAATAGGCAATACTTCGCGGTAGGCTTGCTCGGCCAAATCCTCATTGTTGGTCTGAATGGCCGAACGGGCTATCATGATTTTGGCATCACTCTTAATGCGGTCGTCTATATTTTCAGTAAACAACACTTTTTCGGCATATTCCAGGGTACGCTGGTAGTCTAAAGTTGTGTCATTATAGGCTTTAACCTTAAGTTGAGAGCGAATAGTTGCAATAATTTCTGCTTTTTCCGGGGGCTTGCCGATAAAATCGTCCACACCTGCTTCCAATGCCTTAATCCGGTG
>CBDUAW010000125.1:0-6863 GCA_965365215.1 uncultured Eudoraea sp.
GGCTGTGATTGAAGCGTCGGTCCCTGATGCGGAATTGAAATTTAAATACAAGATCCCCTTTTATTATGTGGATGGAAAGCCCTTTTGCTATCTGAATCATACCAAGGACTATGTTGATGTGGGGTTCTGGCATGCAGCCTATCTCACCGCATATCCGGAACACTTGGTTGGAGATGGGAGAAAGGTGATGCGCTCCCTAAGGTATAAAAGTCTGGAAGGTATAAATGAAAAAGTCCTTCTCGGAGTGCTGCAGGATGCCTACGGTGTTCGTGGGAAAAAGTTCTGGAAAGAATAAATGCCTTATTGGTCCAGTTCGTTAATTGTTTTCCGAATTCTCACCAAATCCTGTAAAAGCTTTTCCAACAGTTCTAAAGGAAGCATATTGGCTCCGTCGCTCTTGGCATTTGCCGGATCGAAATGGGTTTCCATAAACAGGCCATCTACCCCGGCAGCAATACCGGCCCTGGCCATAGTGGCAATTAATTCGGGCCTGCCCCCCGTTACACCTGAAGCCTGGTTGGGTTGCTGCAAGGAGTGGGTTACATCCAGAACCACAGGGGCATATTGTTTCATAGTGGGAACTCCCCGGAAATCAACCACCATATCCTGGTATCCAAACATGGTTCCCCTGTCCGTGATCATTACCTGTGAATTTCCCGAATCGGTTACTTTCCTGACTGCGTGTTTCATGCTTTCAGGGCTCATAAATTGTCCCTTTTTCAGGTTGATGGTTTTTCCGGTCTTCGCAGCTGCCACTACCAAATCGGTTTGTCGTACCAGGAAAGCGGGAATTTGCAGAACATCAACATATTCTGCAGCCAAAGTGGCATCGCTTACTTCGTGGATATCCGTTACAGAAGGTACTTTAAAAGTTTCAGACACTTTCCTCAGGATCTTAAGGGCCTTTTCATCACCAATGCCTGTAAAGGAATCTACCCTACTTCTGTTGGCTTTCTTAAAACTGCCTTTAAAAATATAAGGGATCTGTAAGTGATCCGTGATGGAGACAATCTTTTCAGCAATACGAAGGGCCATTTCCTCCCCTTCAATAGCACAAGGCCCGGAGAGCAGGAAGAAATTGTCCGAATCCGTATGTTTGATCTGCGGAATAGCGCTGAGTTTCATTTCTTAAATTTTGCACAAAGATAGTATTAAACTGCGGTATCCTTTTTAGATTTAACTGAAGCAACACAAAAGCAATGCATAAAAAAGGAATCCTCGTTATAGCTTTACTGACTGTATTAACTGCCTCTGCGCAGGTCTATCGTATAACAGAAAAAGGCAGTGGACTCATAAACTTAGAAAAACACCAATTCAAATTTGATCTGCTGAGTCCCGGGCTGAGTTATGAGATCGGGCTTTTTCGAAACCAAACGGTGTCTTCTAGTCTGGGACTGGCCACTGCAACCTATCAGGAAGGATATGCCTTTGGTTTAGCCATGAATAACCGGTATAGGTACTACCACAATTTTGTTCGGCGCGATAATTTGGGCAAGAATGTCTCAGGGAATTCAGGGAATTATATTGCGGCCGCTCAGGCTATATTTTTTAGTCAATTGCGACTGGCCACGGATATTGAGCCAGACGACTATAACCTGGGATTTTATGGGCTGGTCTATGGAATTCAGCGCACCTATGAAAGCGGATTCAATTTCAATGTGGAGATTGGAGGGGGCTATTATCAAGGAGACGGTGCCCCTTCTGGCTATGGCCCACTTATCGGGATAAATTTTGGATGGGTTGCCACAAAGCGAAAGTCGAGAAAACCGAGCTTTGACTAGGGGCTTCAATATGTTATGCTGATCATAGCATTAGTTTTTTAATGGTGTCCAGATAGCCTCTGCTTACCCTAACCACTTCCCCGTTGTTCATAGTCACATCATAGCTCTTGCCGTATTTGTTGAGTTCTTTTACAGCACTGAGATTTATCATGGAAGAACGGTGAACCCTCACAAACTGCTTTGGATTTAGTTTCTCCTCCAGTGAAGTTATCCCGTAGTTGCTTAAAAAGGACTCCTTTTCCAGGTGAAGTTTAGAATAGTCCCCAAAAGCCTCGATCCATTGGATATCCTCCACGGCTACGGTAATCAGCTTTTTGTTACGCTGTACGAGTACCCGCTCCGGATATGACTTATTTTCCATGAGCAGGCTTTGTGTTAGGGATTCCACGGGATTATTGTCGGCCTTAAGACGATCAATAGCAACGGTAAAACGCTCTTTGGTATAGGGCTTTAACAGATAGTCTACCGCATGTACTTCAAAAGCTTTCAGGGCATACTGATCAAAAGCCGTGGAGAAAATTACCTTGGGGATTTCCTCCAGATGTGTCAAAACCTCAAACCCCGTCATACCCGGCATTTGGATATCGAGGAATATAATATCCGGTTTAAAGCGATTAATTTCCCTTACCGCATCAACCCCGTTATTGATCTCTGCCAGGATTACAAGTTCTGGGAAGTCTTCCAGGTATTCCCTGATGAGTTTGCGCCCCGCTTTTTCATCATCTACAATAATCACTTTTTTCATATTGCAAATCTGATGGTGAGCCCTTTTGGTTTGTTATCCAGGATTTCTAACTGTGCCTGATATCTTTTAAGGAGTCGGGCGCGGGTATTGCTCAGACCAATTCCTTTTTCAAAAAGGTTGGTTTTATCTGCGATTCCAATCCCCGTATCCGAAATCTCAAATTTCAACTTTCCTTGGTCTTTGAATATTTTTATGCTGATGGTGCCACCATCAATAAGGCTTGCCAGCCCGTGTTTAACGGAATTTTCAACAAGTGGCTGGAGTAGCATAGGGGGAATCCGTTCCTCGAGGAGTTCGTCTGGTACATTAATATCGATATCAAGGCGTTCTTCAAAACGCGCCTTTTCCAGGTCCAGATATTTTTGAACAAAATCGAGTTCCTGTTTAAGCGGAACCAACTCTTGCTGAGAGGCTTGGAGCTGATATCTGAATAGGTCGGAGAGTTGTGCAATCATTTGCCTAGTTTCTTCATTTTCCGGAGGTATAGAGGCATTTATGGTGTTAAATACGTTATAGAGAAAGTGCGGATTAAGCTGGGCTTTTATGGCCGCTAACTCACTCTTTAGGGCTGCCTGTCGCAATTCTCCTTCAAGGATGATCTTTTTTTGGTTTTCCCTGTAATATTCATAGGCATGGAAGATTCCAAATTGAATGGTATAGAACAAAGACGGGATATAAATGTCCCAAACTTGTCCGGTTCCTATGAGGTGTCCCCAGCCAAGTGACTCGCTGACCCAATAAAAAATCCTTTGGGCTCCAAAAACAAAAAGGGGTAAGGTGATAAGGTGTATCAACAAGCGCTGCGAGATAGACCAATTCCGAAAGGCACGAAAAACCAACCACCAGACCGGGATTGTAAAGATTAGGAATATGAGGTATTGAAGGCCATAGCCATCATCCATATAGTTTTTGAAACTAAAGAGATTGTCCCCTTCCCGTTCATATCCCGCCCTGTTGAGCCAGAGCGTTAAATGGTATGCAAATGAAAAAACAGCATAAAATCCCAAGAACATGATTAGCTCCCTAAGTTTTATTCCCCAAAACAGTCTTCGTTCCATAATCATATCTTTTTCAGGTAATGAAGATAAAAAGTTCTGGTGGTTTCAGGAAAAGACTTCCGACCAGTTGACCTATATACAGCTGAACGGGCCTAGACGATTCGTCAGTGTATAGGCCCATTCATCGGAAAGCATTTCAGGGTTCAGTGGCTTAAGCGCATCTTTGAGCAAATTCAAAATAAAAGCACATGAAGCGTATTATATTCCTCCTGTTAGTTAGCTGTGGATATTATTCCTTTGGACAATCTGTCACCGGGATCATTAAAGCCGAAGACCAGGAACCTGTGGCCTTCGCCGCAGTTACCCTGTTAAAGAGGCAGGATTCGAGCCTGGTAAAGGCAACGATTAGTGATAAAGCTGGGTATTTTAGTTTTCCTGAGGTTAAGGAAGGCCGTTACCAGTTGAATATTAAAAATCTTGGTTATGCGGTCTATAAACAAGATCTGAATTATCAGGGAAATTTATTAAAACTGGGACTTATTACCTTACAAACCGCTGCGGAAAATCTGAATGAGGTTACAGTGGTGGCAGAAAAGCCAATGGTTCAGGTGCTGGCTGATAAAACCGTTTTCAATGTGGAAAATACCATCAACGCAACAGGAACCAGTGCGTTTGAATTATTGCGTAAGGCGCCGGGAGTGATCGTAGATAACAATGGAGGTTTTATTGTAGAGGGAAAAAGCGGGGTTCAGTTTTTTATCAATGGTAAACTCTCCATCCTGCAGGGAGAAGACCTTACCAACTACCTTGAAAGCCTGCAGGCAACTGATATTGAATCTGTAGAGATAATCACGCAACCCTCCTCTAAGTACGACGCAGCCGGGAACGCCGGGATTATCAATATTGTGCTTAAAAAGGACAAAAGCCTGGGGACAAACGGAACTGTTGTTGCCGGCGTCACCATAGGAGATTTTGCCCGATACAACAGCAGTGTTTCCTTCAACAACCGAGGGAGAAAAGGCAATTTATACGGAACTTATAGCAATCGCTTTGGGAAAAGTACCAATTTTATTAACCTTCTAAGGACTCAAAGTGGCACCCAATTCGATGCCCGCACCAATAGCCTTAGTGACCGCAATAGCAATAATATAAAAGTAGGATATGACTTTTACGCTACAGACAAGAGTACTTTTGGAGCTATTTTTGACGGGAATTTTAACAACAGTTTTGGCGAGATAAATTCCCGTACCCCAATAAGACCCGCCGGAGTTGCGCAATTCGATAGTGTTCTGGTGGCAAATAATCGCACCTCCAATACCTCCTACAACCTAAATGGCAATCTCAATTACAGATATAAGGATACCCTTGGCTACCTGGTCAACATGGATTTGGATTTTGGGAAATACAATAGTGACCGGGAAGCTTTTCAACCAAATGCCTATTTCAGTGGGGACGAAACAGAGGTGATTTCGGAACGGATTACACAGCAGATAACCCCTATAGATATCAATATCATAACCTTTAAAACGGACTATGAGCAAGATCTTTTGAAGGGTAAACTGTCCCTCGGGTTTAAATTCTCCTACATAGAGACCGATAATGTGTTTGATTTCTTCAACCAGGAAAACGGGGATTTTGTCCTGGATCTCGGGCAGAGCAATCGCTTCCAGTACATTGAAAAGATTAATGCAGTCTACTTCAATTACAATAAAAGATGGGAAAAATGGAATTTACAGTTTGGGCTCAGGATGGAAAATACCATATCTGATGGAAATTTGGAGAGCGCCCAGGCAAATCAGAACAATCGGGTAGAACGGAACTATGTGGATTTTTTCCCCTCCGGCGGACTCACCTACCAACTCAACAGGAAAAATCAGTTTGCGCTAAATTACAGCAAGCGGATACAGCGCCCCAATTATGCTTCCCTGAACCCATTTGAATATAAAATTGATGAACTTTCATTCAGCAAGGGGAATCCCTTTCTGCAACCACAGTACACGGATAACATTAAGCTGTCTCACACCTTCAATTATCGATTAACTACCTCCATTAGTTATAGTTATATTTCCGATTTTTTTGCAAGAGTAACCGTGGCGGAAGGAAATTCGAGGAATTTCCTGACCACGCTGAATGTGGCCGACCAGGAAATCATTAATTTGGGGATATCCTATCCAAAAAAGATCAACAACTGGTGGAATTTGTACCTGAGCATTAATGCCTATTCCAGTAATTATAAGGCAACGAGCCCGGAGTTTTTGCCCGTATCCCAGGAGACGCTCAGCTTTTATGCCCAGAACACGATCAGCCTTCCAAAGGGACTAAGGATGGAGATCTCGGGCTGGTATAGCTCCCCCTCAATCTGGGGAGGTACCTACCAAACTGCTTCGCTTGGTTCCCTGAATATTGCTTTCCAGAAAAAGTATTTTTCGGATAAGCTCACTGCACGCCTGTCGTTTAACGATATCCTATACACCATCCCCTGGAGGGGTACCACCCAGTTTGGCGACCTTTTTATTGATGGAAGCGGGGGTAGTGACAGTAGGCAGGTAGCATTCAGCCTTAGTTACAATTTCGGGCGAAGTGAAATAAAGAAAGCAAGAAACAGGAAAACCGGGCTTGAAGATGAAAAGGGGAGAATTGAGAATTAGAAACATCCCCACGGAACTCCTTGGGCATCAGGGTATAAGTTTTTGATGATCACAAGCACAAACAAGGAAATTAAGGCTATCTTTGCAGGCTCAAAATCGGCATATGCACAATACAAAGAACATTGCAATCATAGCTCACGTGGATCATGGTAAAACAACCCTGGTTGATAAGATCCTTCATTTCTGCCAGTTATTCCGGGAGAATGAAAAAACCGGGGAACTGATCCTGGACAACAATGATTTGGAAAGGGAACGCGGCATCACTATCGTTTCCAAGAATGTTTCCGTGAATTACAAGGATACCAAGATCAATATTATTGATACCCCCGGACACGCAGATTTTGGGGGGGAGGTTGAAAGAGTATTAAATATGGCCGATGGGGTTCTGCTGTTAGTAGATGCCTTTGAAGGCCCAATGCCCCAGACAAGGTTTGTGCTTCAAAAAGCCTTGGAAATGGGACTCAAGCCTTGTGTGGTTATTAACAAGGTAGATAAGGAGAACTGTACTCCGGAAGAAGTCCATGAGAAAGTATTCGACCTTATGTTCGAACTTGGGGCTGAGGAATGGCAGTTAGATTTTCCGGTGGTATATGGTTCTGCAAAAAATAACTGGATGAGTGATGACTGGCAAAAGGAGACTACCTCCATAGAACCGCTCCTTGAAATGGTACTGGAACACATTCCCAGTTTT
>CBDUAW010000126.1:0-6844 GCA_965365215.1 uncultured Eudoraea sp.
ACGGCGCCTCGACTATGGTGGGGTGGCCGGAGTTCACGGCGCTCCTCGGGGGCCTCTTCGGTCTTCTTCGTTTTCTTCGCTGTTCTTTTCTGGTGGGTGTTTACCGCCTCAAAAGAGCACATTAAAGAAGTAAGTGAATTACCATTAGAAGATAATCAATCTAAACTCTAATCCTCATGAAAAATATGTCTCCTTGGTGGATAAGAATCCCCGTAATATTCTTCCTCATTTTCGGTCTGATGGAATACTTCATCGATTCAGGGGAAAAACCCGCTTTTATTGAATATCCCATTACTCAATTTTTCCTGTTGATGGTACTCCTGATCCTCATCGCAATTGAGTTGATCTTGAAATCTATAGAAAATGTAATGTTTCAAACCCTGTCTGAAGAAGCAAAGGAGCGCTATCTCGCCTCCAGGGAAAAATCATGGGAATGGTCCTGGGGTAAGAGAATGTACCAGAAACTTTTAGGGTCTAAACCGGTAGAGGCCGAAGGTGAAATTATCCTGGACCACAACTATGATGGCATCAAAGAGCTCGACAACAAATTGCCCCCATGGTGGGTTTACCTCTTTTACGCTACCATAATTTTTGGTGTAATCTACCTGGCACGTTTCCATGTATTTGGAGATTATGACCAACAACTGGAATATGAGCAAGAAGTTGCTGCAGCAAATATTGCTATTGAAGAATACAAAAAAACTGCCAAAAACCTCGTGGATGCAAATTCGGTTGAACTGCTGACCGAAATGGCAGATCTCAATGCCGGGAAGGCAATTTTTGAAACCAATTGCGTGGTTTGCCATATGGCTGATGGTGGTGGCGGAATTGGACCCAACTTAACCGATGAATACTGGATTCTTGGGGGAGGAATTAAAAATGTCTTTAGCACTGTATCTGAAGGAGGCCGGGCTGGAAAAGGAATGGTACCATGGAAACAAAGTTTAAAACCATTGGAGATTGCTCAGGTTTCGAGTTACCTCCTTACTTTCCAGGGCAAAACTCCCGCTAATCCCAAGGCTGCCGAGGGAGAAATCTGGATAGATGAAAATGCTCCGGCAAAATCTGAGGAAGAAGAGACAGAAATGCCCGAACAGGAGAAAGATTCTACTACGGTTGTTCTGAATGAATAACTGATTATTAACCGAATTCTAAGTTGCTATGAACGAGAATTTCAGGGATTCAATTGGCACCATTAACGAAGAAGGGAAGCGTGCCTGGGTATTTCCGAAAAAACCCAGTGGCCGTTTTTACAAGTATCGTAAATGGATAAGTTATGGACTTCTGTTATTTTTATTTGCAGCTCCCTTTATACGAATAAATGGGAACCAGTTCCTCATGTTCAATGTGCTGGAGAGACGCTTTAATATTTTTGGGTTTCCCTTCTGGCCACAGGACTTTCATCTTTTTGTTATCTCAATGATCATAGGCGTTATCTTCATTGCCCTTTTTACAGTGGCTTTCGGAAGGATCTTTTGCGGCTGGATGTGTCCCCAGACTATTTTTATGGAAATGGTTTTCAGAAGAATAGAGTTCTGGATAGACGGGGACCGTGGAGCTCAAATTCGCCTTGCAAAACAAAAATGGAATGCAGAGAAGATCCGTAAACGAGTTCTAAAATGGTCGGTTTTCTTTCTAATCTCCTTTTTGATTGCAAATGTTTTTCTGGCATATCTTATTGGGAGCGACCAACTCCTACAGTACATAACGGAAGGACCCCTGGCTCATATGAGTACGCTTATTCCCTTATTGATTTTTACCCTGGTCTTTTACTTTGTGTTTGCATGGTTCCGGGAACAGGTATGTATTATTGCCTGTCCTTACGGAAGAATGCAGGGAGTACTCCTGGACAATAAGTCTATTGTAGTAGCCTATGACCACAAACGGGGCGAAGGGGAAAACGGACGTAAGAAATTCAGGAAAAATGAGGACCGTGAAGCGCTTGGCCATGGAGATTGTATCGATTGCTTTCAATGTGTACATGTTTGCCCCACTGGAATAGATATCCGAAACGGCACCCAATTGGAATGTGTAAACTGTACGGCTTGTATTGATGAATGCGACCATATCATGGAAAAGATCAATAAACCCAAGGGATTGATTCGCTATGCAAGTGAAGATAATATCGTTAACAAATCGAAATTTACATTTACACCCAGGCTCAAAGGATATTCCGGGGTATTAGTGATCCTAATTGGTGTACTAGTTGGCATGTTGTTTTTAAGAAACGATCTCGAAGCCAATATTTTAAGACTCCCCGGGCAATTATATGAAAGGAAGGAAGGCAATATGATCAGTAATGTATACACCTATAAATTGGTTAATAAAACCAGCAATGCCATCCCTGCCGTAAGCTTTAAACTACTCTCCCATAAAGGGGAGATTAACCTGGTAAGTAAAGAACAATTTATTGTTCCGGCACAGGATCTGGCCGAAGGCACGCTGTTTATAGAAATCAACGGGGCAGCCCTGAGTGGTGGTAAGGACAAATTGAAAATAGGAGTTTATAGTAATAATGAATTGATTGAAACCACTACTGCCCGATTCCTTGCGCCGAGGAGCTATAACTAACTATGGAGAATGATACTTAATTAAGACGGATATGAAATTTAACTGGGGTACCGGCATTGTTTTGTCCTTTGTGGCTTTTATCATCTTTATATTATACTTCGTATATCTGGCGAGTACTGATAATAAGGCTGATCATGATCTAGTCACCAAGGAATACTACAAAGAAGAGCTCAACTACCAGAAGGAGATCGATGCAGGCAATAATGCCCAGCCCTATGCTACGGCAATAAAAATGGAAAAGACCTCGGAGGGATTGAAAATTATTCTCCCCGAAGATTTTCCATTCGAAGGAATAAAAGGAACAGTGTCCCTATATAGACCATCCAATAAGCAACTGGATTTTGACTTACCTGTAAGTTTATCCAATACACATTTGCTCATACCTGACAAACGCCTGTTGGATGGTCGCTGGGACATTAAAATTTCCTGGACATCGGGAAATAAAGATTACCTGATCAAAAAAAGTATTACCTACTGATCTGTTGAAATATGTTATTATCTGCTTTGGTATTGGGGTTAATGGGAAGTCTGCACTGCATAGGCATGTGTGGCCCTATTGCCTTCGTTTTACCGGTTGACCGGAGCAGTAGTACTAAAAAAGTATTTCAAATTTTTACCTACCACTTCGGGAGACTGTTAGCCTATGGAATCATTGGAATGCTTTTCGGGATAATCGGTAAAGGATTGTATCTCTTTGGAATGCAACAAAAACTATCGATTATAGTTGGGGCAGCAATGATCCTTATAGTTGTTTTACCTTACAAATTCTTAGGCAATTTCAGCATTTCAAAACCCCTTTACAGAATAATAGGAAGGGTTAAAAGCAGTTTGGGCCAGGCACTTAAACGCAAAACGGCAGACACCTTTTTAACAATAGGCTTCCTCAATGGCTTTCTACCATGCGGCCTGGTCTATATGGCCGTCCTGGGGGCAATTGCAGCGGGAAATCCTATAAATGGTGCGTTTTATATGGTAGTGTTCGGAATTGGCACCCTACCCTTGATGACGATAGCCGTGTATTTTGGAAGTTTTCTAAAAGGGGGAGTTAAAGCAAGGGTCCGGAAACTAGTACCCATTTTTGTTGCCCTTGTTGGCCTGCTGTTTATTTTAAGGGGGATGGGATTGGGAATCCCATATGTTTCTCCAAAACCGATGATGAACATGGTACAAACAGAAATGGAATGTCATAATCCCTGAATTATTGTGACAATACAATATTAGATTAAATAAATACCTATGAAAATTGTAAGCTTAGCCGAAGCGGCTTCTGTTGTTAAATCGGGAGACCGCCTCTTTTTACAAGGTGCGGCAATGACCCCCAATACCCTAATTAATGGCATTTGTGATCGCTATAAGGAGTTAAAAGAGGTTGAGATCATCTCCATCCATACGGAAGGACAGGTAAATTATGCCATCCCCCCTTATAATAAATCATTCAAGATCAATAGTTGTTTTGTTGGGGGTAATGTCCGCAAAGCGGTGAATACGAATCAGGGAGATTATATTCCTATTTTCCTCAGTGAAATACATCTGCTTTTCAGGCGAAATATATTACCCTTGGATATTGCCGTTGTACAGGTGTCTCCCCCTGACATCCATGGATACTGTTCCCTTGGAGTCTCGGTAGATATTGTGATCCCGGCAATCCAAAAGGCCAAAAAGGTGATTGCACAAATTAATCCACAGGTTCCAAGAACCCATGGAGATGGGATTATCCATATCAATAAAATAGACCTGGCAATTGAAGTTGATGAACCCATTCATATGGCCCCAATGACCGGAATTTCACCCATTGAGCATGAAATTGGCAGGCATGTAGCCGGACTTATTGAGGACGGAGCTACCCTGCAACTTGGGATTGGCAATATCCCAAACGCGGTGTTGACCAACCTTACTAATCATAAAAAACTGGGTGTCCATACCGAAATGTTTTCAGACGGCCTCCTCCCCCTGGTAGAGAAAGGAGTGATTACCGGAGAAGAGAAAGAAATTAAAACAGGTAAGATTGTTACTTGTTTTGCAGCAGGTTCACAAAAACTATATGATTTTGTAGACGATAACCCGGCAGTACATTTTAAAGAGGCTGCATACACTAATGACACCAACCTTATTAGCAGGAACCCCAAAGTAACGGCAATAAATAGTGCTATTGAAATAGATCTTACCGGCCAGGTTTGTGCTGACACCATAGGAACCAGACAATTTTCAGGAGTGGGAGGACAAATGGATTTTATTAGGGGAGCAACCATCTCAAAAGGAGGTAAACCAATTTTTGCCATATCTTCGGTAACAGCTAAAGGGGTGTCCAAAATTACACCAACATTAAAACAGGGTGCTGGTGTTACCACTACCAGGGCTCATGTACATTATGTGGTAACAGAATACGGCGTGGTGAATTTGTTCGGAAAAAACCTGTATGAGAGGGCAAAAGCACTGATCTCAATTGCCCATCCAGACCAAAGGGAACAATTGGATAAGGCAGCATATGATCGTTTTGGTCGTGACTAAAGATTATGGAACCACTGGAAAAATATATAGACCATACCTTACTGAAAGCCACGGCGACAGTTGAGGATATCAGAAACCTTTGTAACGAGGCTATTACCCACGGCTTCCATGCGGTATGTGTTAATAGTAGTTATGTGGCCCTTGCAAAAAACCTTCTTGGGGAAAGTGAGGTTAAAGTAGCTTCCGTCATTGGTTTCCCCTTAGGGGCTATGTCTACTGAGGCGAAGATTGCGGAAGCAACATATTGCATTGAGAACGGGGCAAACGAAATAGATATGGTAATAAACCTGGGCTGGTTTAAATCGGGTAATTATAAAGCGGTCCAGAAAGAAATCCTATATGTTAAACAACAAATTGGACACGAACATATCTTAAAAGTAATCATAGAAACGTGCTACCTGAGTCCGGAAGAGATTGATATTGCATGTGGGCTTGTCGTAAATGCCAAGGCAGATTTTATTAAGACTTCAACAGGTTTCGGGACAAGAGGTGCCAGCCTGGAAGATGTAATACGCATGAAAAAAAATGTGGGAACTAAAATTGCCATCAAAGCCTCAGGCGGAATCAGGGACAAAGAAACAGCCATGGAATACATTTCCCTCGGTGTTGCCCGTCTAGGAACTTCTTCTGGCGTGGCCATGATGTCTAAATAAGCAAATATGAGTATTCACATAGGAGCCGGGAAAGGTGAGATTGCAGATACAGTACTGCTGCCTGGTGACCCATTACGTGCCAAATGGATAGCAGAGAATTTTCTTGAAGAAGCGTCCTGTTACAACCAGATCAGAGGCATGTTGGGCTATACCGGTTACTATAAAGGAAGGAGAATTTCTACGCAGGGTACCGGCATGGGAATTCCTTCCTCAATGATATACTTTCATGAATTAATCACATCTTATAGGGTTAAAAACCTCATCAGAGTTGGAAGTGCTGGTTCATTTCGCGATGAGGTAAAAATAAGGGATATTATTATTGCTATGGCAGCCAGTACTACCTCCGGCATAAATAAATATCGTTTTGAAGGTTCCTTTGCGCCTATCGCCGATGCGGATCTGTTTTTTAATGCCACTAACTTCGCCAGGCAAAACAACATAAAATTTAAAGCAGGTAACATTCTCTCTGCAGACGAATTTTATGAAGAAGATCCTTCAGCTTTTCAAAAATGGGCAGATTACGGAGTACTGTGCGCCGAGATGGAAACCGCCGGGCTGTATACTATAGCCGCAAAATTCGGTGTGCGGGCGCTGACCCTTCTGACCATTGCAGACAGCCTTATAACCAAAGAGGAAGTTAGTGCAGAGGAAAGGGAAAAAGGTTTTGGTGAGATGGTGGAAATAGCCTTAAACTGCATCAACTGATCCATTCTTTAGCCGGAGAATGTTTCATTATATTTAACTTATAACCGTGGTTTTAAAATGAATAACAACAAAAACAGGCTAAAACCCGCAGAATCCAAATTTCTCGAGGGGCCACTCTCAAGATTTGGAGAGTTTTTTTTCACTGTAAGAGTGCAGATTAGTTTTATAAAGGCTTTTAGGAAAATGCACTTCATTGGTCCCTGTGTTACTGTTTTTGGTTCCGCAAGATTTGAACCTGAAAACTCATATTACCAACAAGCAGAAAAAGTAGGGGCCGCCCTGGCTAAACTAGGATTTACAGTGATGACTGGTGGTGGGCCTGGAATAATGGAGGCGGCCAATAAGGGTGCTTATGAGTCTGGAGGGTATTCTGTTGGCTGCAATATTATCCTTCCCTTTGAGCAAAA
>CBDUAW010000127.1:0-6820 GCA_965365215.1 uncultured Eudoraea sp.
AACGAAGAAATGCGTTATGAGAGTGCCAAGTTTTTTTTGCAACATGGAGCAGATCCAACGTCAAAAATGGCAATAAAGTCTCCTTTGGCAATTTTCAAGCCTTCTTTCAGGGCGCCGGCCTTAAATCCTTCCCTATTCTCTCTTCGAATGTGCTGAATGTCCAGTCCGGCCTCTTGCAGCGCCTTTACTCTTTGTGCAGTGTCTTCTACAGAATCATCAGTAGAATCGTCCAGCACCTGAATTTCAAGCTTGCTTGTGGGGTATTCTATTTTTGAGATGTTGTCGAGCAGTCTTTCAACAACATATTTTTCGTTATAAATGGGTAATTGGATCGTAACAAAAGGGATTTCTTTGGGATCGAGCAGGTTGTATTTTGGAGCAACTTCATTCTGCTTTTTATTTCCAAGATAGTTCACAAGAAGGTTTAACTGTGCCAGACTGTATAGAAAAATCAATACAAGTGCAATACTGTATATTCCAATTATGATGTATGCAACTGTTAGTCCCATTTTTTTATTTTAAACTGTATTTAAAAATCCAACCCAGAATTTTTATGCCTGCAAATATAGTACCTTTTACAGTACCAGATACTTTTGAAACGCCAATTCTTTTTTTGTAACGCACTGGCACTTCGATATATGTCAATTTTTTCCTCAGCGCTTTCAGCTGCATTTCCACCGTCCATCCGTAGGTGGTATCTTCCATATTCAGAGATAAAAGCTTATCGTACTTTATTGCTCTGAAAGGCCCTAAATCCGTAAACCTCGCCCCGAATAACCATTTCATCAGCCTAGTGGCAAGGGCATTGCCAAACACCTGTTGAGGTGTCATGGAACCTTTTTCTCTTAGCGCTTTGACCCTTGCACCTATTACAAAATCCACCTGATCTTCCAATATTGGTTTTACCAATTTGAGGAGTTCCTGCGGATAGTCTGAATAGTCTCCGTCGATAAATACGATAATATCTGGGGTTTTGGATTGTTTCTGTAAATAATCCAGGCCTTTCAAACAGGCATACCCATAGCCCATTCGTGATTCTGATAGTACTGTGGCCCCAGCCTCTGTAGCCCTTTCCACGGTTTTATCTGTAGAATTATTATTGACCACAATAGTTTCAGAAACCACTTTAGGAATCTCCTGGATTACCTTGGCAATGGAGTTTTCTTCATTAAAAGCGGGGATAATAACACGTATATCTTTCATGAAAGCTTGTCATTTCCAACAAGACCTGGCAAAAATAGCAATATTACAGGGCTATTCGAACTCAGATCCACTTTTTTATACCTGCTTCATAGTGCCTTGGGAAAAGGCAAACCCATATAATCCAGATTTTGATATTTACAAGCGATATCTTTTGAATGGCTATGGTATTTAAGAAGGATTAGGAGGAATAATTATTTTTGGTTCACCAGTTCTATCAGATCTATATCATTCCCCAACAAAACCTGGTTGCTGTCTATACGTCCTTTCAAAGGTCCATTTTCCAACTTCAGGACGCCCCTGGGACAAACCGCAGAACATATGCCGCAACCTACACAACTGGAGCGAACTATATTCTCGCCTTTCTGGGCATAAGCCCTTACATCTATTCCCATTTCGCAATAGGTTGAACAATTTCCGCAAGAAATACACTGCCCTCCATTGGTGGTGATTCTGAATCTCGAGAAGAGCCTTTGTTGAAAGCCCAGAATTGCGGCCATTGGACAGCCAAACCTGCACCAAACCCTATTTCCGAAAATGGGATAAAAACCCGTGCCGATAACTCCTGAAAAGATACTTCCAATAAGGAAGCCATAGGTTTTCCGAAGGGTTTCCGATTTGAATAAGAATATATTCCCATCTCCGCTTGTATAGTGCATTGCAATTAGAGCAATGATCACTACAAAGTACCCCACAGCTCCATATTGGGCATCTTTCTGCAATTGGGCTCTTTTAAAAATCATCACCCAGAGGAACACAAGGGTCAATAAGGCCGTAACACCCAGTAGAAAGCTGTTTTTAGTAAGCCAGTATTTACTGGTGTCATTCCCCAGATAGGAGTAAATCACAGCTGTGGTCATAAGGGTCACAAAAACTACCACACTATGTACTACCCATCGTTCTATTTTCCAGGCTTTTAATGTTTTGTCGCTTAATTGTCTGAACGGATCTCCAGCGGTTTCTGCCAATCCTCCACAACCACATACCCAGGAACAGTACCAGCGTTTTCCATAACGAAATGTCAGGATTGGAGTGATAATAAAGATGGAGGCAATTCCAAATAAAAGCATAGCAAGGCCAATATCGCCCGCATCTATAAACCCATTGATGCGATAACGCTCAAAATTATAATAATTCAGGGGCCAGATATTCTTCAGATCATAATAGGGGATTTTACCATTTAACCTAGCCATGAATTCCGGAATAAGGAAGGCAAAGGCCGTTTGAAAGAACATGACACTAAAGGTCCTGATTACCTCATATCGATTATGGCGGTATTTCCAGAGAAATTTAATACCAAAGGCTAAAATGGCCACAGTATATAAGGTGCCATAGACAAACCACTGGCTCGCCGGATTACCACTTAGCATCTTGCTCAAAGGATCGAACAAGGCGATTACGCCCGTATTTTCACCATCTTTGGAAAGCCCCAGCACAGCTGGGAAAAAATAGAGAACAATATAGAATCCTGTGATGCCTATTCCTGTAATCCATCCCCAGAAACCCATACTGGAAATAGATTTAAACCAGACTCCATCATTTTTGATGCCTTTAGATTTGTTGCGGTACGTGGCCAGTGTAAACCAGACGATCCCGATAAAAATTGACAGAAGGGAGATACTAAGCCAGGCGCCCTTATGGGTAAAGTTTATCCCGAATACAGCCAGAATTAATACAAAAAGCCCGGCAATCCCAAGAAGAGAAGCCATTCTTTGTTGAAAGCTAAGGGTTTTTGGAGGTTGCCCTGTTAAGGCCATACTTTTATCTAAAGTACTCATAAAGTGTTTTTTAGTTGAAAGTTGAATACCAGTGATTTTCTGTCACTTCAGCTTTGAAAAATCCTTCTCAGGCTTCGCTTCGCCGGTTTTATATTTGTTCCCATCTCTTTATTAAATTGCGCCGATATCAGGGGTTCATATTGCTTGTAGAATTCAGGATCAAAGTTGGCATCCTTTAAGTATTGAACAACGTGTTCTATGGATTGGTTTTCGTTAAGCCAACGGTCAAATACTTCATGTCTCATTCGAATTCCGAAAGTATTAATCCCTAAAAACTTATGGTTCTCTTTATGATAGGCAATGGTAATGCACACCTTTTCAATGGGGTGCCTCCAGTGAAAATGAAGCTCATCTTTGGATTTATTCCTTTCGCTGAAAACCCATCCATAGGTTTGATATTCAATGTCCAGGAATTTCGCAGAATTGAACCAGTGGCCTGGATTATATGCTGTTCTATTCCCACAAATGGTTTGTGCAACTGTTTCGCCCATCATGCGCCCGGTATACCATACAGCTTCTATTGGCCGTCTTTGCCCAATGGCTACTCGTTGTTCTGCACAGTCGCCAATGGCATATATATTGGAGATATTGGTCTCTAAAAACCGGTTTACCATAATGCCGCGGCCCAGTTCTATTCCGGACTCTTTCAGGAAATCAACATTGGGTGTTACTCCCGGGGTGAGACCAACGAGGTTACAGGAAATAGTTGCTCCCTTATCCGTTACCACTGCTTTGACTCGCCCACTTTCATCAGGAATTATTTCAACCAGATTGGTTTGCAATTGAAGGTCTATATGATGCTCAAGAATATGCTCATTGATCATTTTTGCCTCCCCTTCAGGCAATACCCCATCCCAGAAGTTCTTTTCTCTCACAAGAAAGGTTACCGGAATATCTCTACTCCTTAACATCTCGGCAAGTTCAATTCCTATTAAACCACCACCAACGATCACAGCGCGTTTGCATACTTCCTTATTAGGGGCATTGACCTCGAGTAGGTCCAGGTCCTGTTTGGAGTAAAGGCCCTGTACCCCATGCAGATCTTGTCCGGTCCATCCAAATTTATTAGGCTTGGATCCGGTTGCTATAATAAGTTGGTCATATTGAAACACCCTGGCATTACCCACTGTTACCTCTTTTTTTTCAGGATGTACCTGGGTTACATACCCTCTTACCAGCTTTATTTTGTTTTTGTCCCAGAACCAGTCTTCATATGGTTTAATATGTTCAAACTTCATATGGCCCATGTAGACATACATCAATGCCGTTCTGGAGAAAAAATAATCTGTCTCTGATGAGATGATGGTAATATTCTTGTTAGAATTTTTTCGGATATGACGGGCTGCTGTAACGCCGGCAATGCCATTTCCAATAATGACAATATTTTCCATGGAAATATTTAGGTTGTTGAGGTCTCTGTCGTGCTTAAAGTTAAAAACTTAAGCTTAACTGCAAATTCCACCGCAAAAGATTTTTATTAAATTTGATGGAAAAGGATTAGGTTAAATGAAAAAACTGGGATTTTTTATGCTTTTGTTGCTGCAGATATCATGCAGTAGCCAGTTTGTGAGCAAGATAAACGGGGTTAGTTTTGTGGCCTCAAGAGAAGAGGCATCTCAGGAACACGTAAAAGCCGTTCTGGATGTATATGCAGATTACGCTGCAGTTATGCCTTTTGGTTTTATAAGGGACCTGAATTCCCCGGAAATTATTTTTGATACAGATCGCCAGTGGTATGGGGAGACTTCCCAGGGCGCAAAGCAGTACATTGCTCTATTACGTCAAAACAAACTTAAGGTAATGGTCAAACCTCAGATATGGATTTGGCGTGGCGAGTTTACAGGAGGATTGAAAATGCAGACTGAGGAAAATTGGAAAGCCCTTGAAGCGTCTTATGAGGATTTTATCCTTACCTACGCCAGGCTGGCACAGGAGACGAAAGCGGAACTGCTTTGTATTGGGACTGAATTGGAACAATTTGTGAGTAACAGGCCGGATTATTGGAAAGAATTGATAGGCAAAATCAGAAAGGTGTACAAGGGCAAGTTAACTTATGCTGCTAACTGGGATGAATATAAAAGAACACCTTTTTGGGAACACTTAGATTTCGTGGGGATTGATGCTTACTTTCCATTGTCAGAATCAAAAACACCTTCAGTTGAAGAATTAAAGGAAGGATGGCAAAACTGGAAGATTAAAATGAAAGAGGTTTCAGAGATTAGTGGTAAACCCATTTTGTTCACAGAATACGGTTACAGGAGTATGGACTTTACTGCAAAAAAACCCTGGTTGGTAGACCGGAATCAGGAAGAGGTAAACCTCGATGGACAGGCAAATGCTAAGAAAGCCATTTTTGAGGAGTTTTGGGGGGAAGATTGGTTTGCAGGGGGATTCGTATGGAAATGGTTTATACACCACGATAGGTTTACCCCCCAAAACAAGCCTGCAGAAGAAATTATACGTCTTTATTATAAAGAGTACTAATGATGGAAATATCTCTTTTTTTGGTTTTCTTTGTGATCATATTTTAAACCCATAGAATTACACAGTATTAAAATGACATTACGGCTGCGTGGAGTTATCCTGATCTTTTTTATAGTCCCTGTTATAGGCTTGTTCTCTCAAGGTACCCCTAAATCTGTTATAGCGCAGCAAGGCGACGGGATTTATTCTATTCTGAGAAAACAAGGGCTGGATCCTGTTAAGTATTATGCGGAATTCCTGAAACTTAATGAAGGGAATATCCGCGGCGGGAGTTTTTTGTACAGGGGAAGAAGATATATAATACCTGGCACTATGGAAGGGGAGAAAAAGGGTACTGAGGTTACGCTCGATTCGAGAACCAAGTATCCCATTTTTGGAGAAGATTGGGCATATGTGGCGCCTAAAAGTGTACGATTGGAAGGAACCGTATACTATCTGATCTCCGGCCATGGAGGCCCGGATCCGGGAGCCATTGAAGAACGCAATGGTACTACCATTGCAGAAGATGAATATGCCTATGACGTTACCCTGAGGCTAGCCAGGGAATTGCTTTCTCACGGGGCAAAAGTTTATGTTATTGTCCGCGACGAGAATGACGGGATCCGCGAAGAAATGGAATTAGAGACCGATCAGGATGAGGTTATCTTCCCGGATCAAAAAATTCCTTTAAGTCAGCTAAAAAGACTGGAACAACGTGTAGATGTGGTAAATAAACTATTTCTGAAACATTCTGGGAAATACCAGAGATTAATTGTTACGCACGTTGACAGCCGCAATGAGGGGCAAAATATTGATGTCTTTTTCTATCATCATGAGAAAAGCCCCAAAGGCAAAAAACTTGCTGAGAGCATCCATAAGACTTTCCAGAAGAAATACAAAAAGTACCAGCCATATCGGGATTATTCCGGAACCTTTTCTGACAGGAGTAATTTGTATATGGTAAAAAACACACTTCCGGCCATGGCCTATATAGAAATCGGTAATCTTAAAAATAAGAGAGACCAGGTGCGGATTCTGAATCCCAAAAATAGGCAAGCAATGGCAAAATGGATTTCAGAAGGTATCCTGCTAGATTACGAGAGTAAATAAATCTCTAACTAGTTTAAAATATGCCTTCTATAATAGTTGAACAGGGCCTCTGGCTTTGCACCCATGTAATTCTTCAGGTGGATTATTCCAAAGTGAAACTGCAAACGGTAAATCCCGTTTTTTTCATATTTCCTGGCTGAGGTGAGCACGTATTTAGGAAGTACGGCAAAGTTTGTTTTTTGATAGAGCCTGCTGATAAACTCGGAATCTTCATAGATCAAATATTGTTCATCAAATCCATCCAACTCAGAAAAAAGGTTTTTCTCTAT
>CBDUAW010000128.1:0-6793 GCA_965365215.1 uncultured Eudoraea sp.
ACCTGCTGATTACAAATCAGCTGCTCTAGCCAGCTGAGCTACATCGGCTTTTTTAAGCCTTTTAAAGCGCCAAAAAAACCGCTATTTCTAACGGACTGCAAATGTAGATAATTATTTTTTTAATCAAAACTATTTTTTAAAAATTTTAAAATGCCCGGAGCCCTAGGTTTTTTCTTCTTTCCCAAGGTTTTTCATTCCTCCGTTTTCTGTGGGAATTTTACACCTTCCATAATTCTATTTAAGGCTGCAAAACAAATTGAAAAGTACCCTTATCTTTTGATCTGTTTTTACTTGTTTCTTGGATGGGCCCGTTTGTGCACATTCTTTAATTCTGCAATACTACTATGGGTATATACCTGAGTTGATGCTAAACTGGAATGACCAAGTAACTCCTTTACAGAATTCAGATCAGCACCTTTATTCAGGAGATGCGTGGCAAAGGTGTGGCGTAAAATATGCGGGCTTTTTTTTACTTTGGAAGATACCCTGCTAAAATATTGATTAACTACACGATAAACAAGGGTGTCGTAAATTTGATTTCCCGATTTAGTTAAGAATATGAAATTGGGCGCATTGATACTACCCAATGTATTTCGTTCAAGAAAATAATTTTGGAAAAGTTCCATGGTGGACTGCAAGATTGGTATAACCCGTTCTTTTTTACGTTTTCCCAGAACTTTCAGTTTTCCCGCCGCTATGTCCAGATCTGAGATTTTCAAATTGATCAGTTCCGCCCGTCTCATCCCGGTAGTGTAAAACAAATCAATAATAAGTTTATCTCTCCTTCCCTCAAAATCGTTGTCAAAGGGCAGTTCCCTTAGCAGGGTATCCATTTCCAATTCTGAAAAGGGGACCTCAATTTTAGGGGTTTTTAGGGCCCGGTGTCTGGCAAGAGGATTGCGATCTATGGCGCCTACCCTTAGCAAAAACTTGTAATAGGCTTTCAGGGAAGCCACTTTTCTATTTACAGATCGGTTAGTGATGCCCTTGTCTACCAAGAGTACAATCCAACTTCTTACCATTCCGTATGAAACTTCCTCCAACTGCCTTAACTCATATTCCTGATCACAAAAATCCGCAAAGGCAAGCAAGTCTCTCTTATACGCCTTAATAGTGTGGGCAGAATACTTCTTCTCCAATGCCAGGTAATCAATAAAAGCCTTCAGGGACATGATGCAAAGTTACTAAACCGCAGGAGATACAAGGGCATAAAAAATCCCGCTGTTTGGCGGGATTGATATCGTATTAGATAGCCTAGATTTCCTCTTGGTCTCTCAGGCCCTGAATGTACTGTGCTTTTTGGATTTGCTGCCGTCGTACTACTGAGGGTTTTGTGAACTGCTGTCGCTTTCTCAACTGACGCATTGTTCCGGTCCTGTCGAACTTACGCTTAAAACGCTTTAAAGCCCTATCTATATTTTCTCCTTCTTTAACTGGTATTATTAACATTGGCTACAACCTCCTTTCTTTAAAATTTGAGTGGGCAAAGATAAAAGGAATTATTTAATTCCAAACACTTTTATTTTAAAATGTGCTTAGAAATTACCACTTTCTGAATCTCTGTTGTTCCCTCACCTATAGTGCAGAGTTTGGCGTCCCTGTAAAATTTCTCAACCGGGAAGTCCTTGGTATAGCCATAACCCCCGTGGATTTGTACTGCTTCATTAGCAACTTTAACACAAACCTCTGAGGCAAACATTTTACACATGGCACTGTATTTCGTCATTTTTCTGCCCTCATTCTTCAAAAAGGCTGCTTTGTGGACAAGCAATTCGGCGGCTTCAATTTCTGTTGCCATATCTGCCAGCTTAAATGATATCCCCTGAAATTCACTTATGGGTTTCCCAAATTGAATTCGTTCCTTGGAATATTTCAGAGCGGCCTCGTAAGCCCCTTTTGCCACACCTAAAGACAATGCCGCAATAGAGATCCTACCTCCGTCTAGCACCTTCATGGACTGGATAAAACCTTCTCCCACTTCTCCAATTCTATTAGCATCAGGAATTCTACAATTATCAAAGATCAATTCAGCAGTTTCACTAGCGCGCATCCCCAGCTTATCTTCCTTCTTACCGCTACTAAATCCCGGGGTTCCTTTTTCAATGGCAAAGGCCGTCATCCCATGACTATCTCCTTTCTCTCCTGTTCTCGCTATGATAACAGCAATATCCCCACTTATTCCGTGGGTAATAAAATTCTTTGCCCCGTTAATTATCCAGTGGTCCCCGTCCTGCACTGCAGTTGTTGACATCCCTCCAGCATCAGACCCTGTGTTGTGTTCTGTTAAGCCCCAGGCTCCTATCCATTCTGCTGTGGCCAGTTTGGGAATCCAATTCTCCTTCTGTTCAACATTCCCAAACATAAGAAGATGGTTGGTGCAAAGGGAATTGTGGGCAGCTACCGACAATCCTATTGAAGGGTCTACCTTGGAAATTTCTTCAATTATGGCAATGTATTCATGATAGCCCAAGCCTGAACCTCCTAAAGATTCGGGAACTAAAACACCCATAAAACCCATTTCCCCGGCCTTTTTAAAAAGTTCTACCGGGAAGGTCTGGGCCTCGTCCCATTGCATTACGTGAGGCTGAATATACTGAGCTGCAAAGTCGCGCGCGGAAGTCGCAATCATCCTCTGGGTTTCAGAGTAATCAAAACCTGTCATAGACATAGAGCCTGTAATCATAGTCGCAATTTTTTACAGCGACAAATATAGTTGAATTCTCGCAATCTTATTTGAAGGGAAATCTTGAATTTTTGTTAATTCATCAAAAGATACAATAGATCCGTGGAGTTCCCTGTAGGTAATAATCTTCCTGGCGAGCGAATAGTTAATGTACACCAATTTTGAAATCTCCCGGGCATCGGCTTTGTTAATGTTGATCTTTTTAATCTGCGGAGGGTTTACTACTTTATATTCCCTGAGTACCCTCTGTGCCACTTCAGGTTGTAATCCATAAACATCGAACAGTTGATCATCGATCAAAAAGCCATTTAAGCTGGTTCGAAATCTAATAATTCTTTGCGCCAGTATTTCTCCAATACCATAAATTGATTTCAGCTCTTCCAACCCTGCTGAGTTAAGATCTTTTTTAGACCTTTCCAAATTTTTTGTAGCTGGGGCAGTACCAGTATATTTATCGGATATTTGAAAATCAGGAAACTTAAAATAGGGTGTTATTTTATGTAGCAGGGTATCTGAAACTCCGGTTATCTCCTTGAATTCTTCTACACTATTTATGAATTTTCCCCCTGCCCTGAACTGGTGCAGCTTATCAATTTCCGCTGTACTTAGGCCCAAGCTGTAACCTTTATAGTCAGAAACATAATTCGGATTGAAGGGGAAAAAATTAGGTCGGGAATCTTCTTCTGTAAAGCTTTGAACTTTCAGGGAATCGATCACAGCTTGTATTTTTTCGTTTTGCACAAAGTACTCGCTGTTCACAGGCGATGCTGAATGATCCACATAGTAGATAACCCCTTGCAGTAGGATAATCAGCAGCAGTAAATAGAAAATCCCACTCCGTTCCTGTTTGTTAAAGGTGAAGTGAGATTTTATATTTTTTAAAAACTGATTTATTACTTCGTACTTTTAATTGCCTGCAAATATTTGTCTAATTCTTCCCTGACTTTTGGGAAAAGCAACATTAGCCCTATCATATTGGGAAAGACCAGCGCAAGGATCATCGCATCTGAGAAGGCGAAAACTGCCCCCATGGATGCCGAAGCCCCAATGATCACAAATGCAATGAATAGAATTTTGTATACCAAATCTGCCACTTTACCCCTTCCAAAGAGGTACTTCCATGACTGCAGGCCGTAGTAAGACCAGGATATCATGGTGGAAATAGCAAATAAAACCACAGCCAGGGTCAGTACGTAAGGGAACCATGGCAGTACCGATTCGAATGCCATGGAAGTAAGGTTACCGCCTCCAAGCGATTCTCCGTTCACAACCACATTACCTAAACCATCGCCACCATACTCAAACACGCCGCCGCTATTAAAGAAAATAATTACCAATGCGGTCATGGTACAGATCACTACCGTATCTATAAAAGGTTCTAATAAGGCCACAATACCTTCGCTCGCCGGATACTTTGTCTTTACAGCGGAGTGGGCAATGGCCGCAGAACCTGCACCGGCTTCATTAGAAAACACTGCTCTCCTGAAACCAATAATCAAGACCCCAAAGAGACCCCCCAAGCCGGCTTCGGGTGTAAAGGCACCTTCAAATATGAGTACAAAGGCATCATCTACGTAGCTGAAGTTTGCAAAGATTACTGCCAGACAAGCCAGGGCGTAAATGACAGCCATAAAAGGAACTATTTTTTCTGTTACAGAGGCAATTCTTTTAATACCTCCAATAATTACAATCCCAACAATAAAGGCCAGTATAGCACCGATGATAAATCCTGTTGAGCCCCCTTGTAAATCCATCATTGCAGCTAATTGTTCTGCTGCCTGATTAGACTGTACAGCATTACCGCCCCCAAAGGAAGCCCCAACGCAGAGTATTGAAAATATCACGGCCAGCGCCTTGCCTAAACCAGTGAAACCTCTTTCGGTAAGCCCTCTGGAAAGGTAGTACATGGGCCCACCATAAACAGTCCCATTTTCGTCTACGTCCCTATATTTTACACCAAGGGTACACTCTACAAACTTGGTAGACATACTTAGCAATCCACAGACAATCATCCAGAAGGTAGCCCCGGGACCACCAATGGCGATTGCCAATGCCACCCCGGCAATATTTCCCAAGCCCACCGTACCAGACACGGCCGTTGCCAATGCCTGGAAATGGCTTACTTCACCCTGTTTGCTTTCATCCCGGATAGTATCGGGCAAATCTCCATCTACAATATTCACTTCGGCCTTTTCTACACCATGACCTTCTTCACCTTCTACTGAATCGTACTTTCCTCTTACCACATTGATGGCCAAAGGAAATTTCCTGATATTGACAAATCCGAAATAAAGTGTAAAAAAGGTTGCACCCAATACCAGAATGATTACGATAAGGGGAACACCGGTTCCCGGAACCTGCCAAAATACAATCCCTTCCCACACGGCAGTGATAGGCTCAAACCAGGCATTTATTTTTTCATCAAGTCCCATGTCGGACGACTCCTGGGCAAAAGTTATAAATGGCAAAAGAATGGCAAGTATAGAAAGAAATTTATCCTTCATAATGATTTGTTTTGGTATGTTGAAATGGTTTGTTAGGCGGCAATATCCTAAAAATTACTATCACAATCAAATTATAATCGGAAATACATTTATGTGATGTGGAACATTTGATTGAGTTTACGAATCTGCTCCGGCCTGCCTAAAACAATTACTTTGCTTTTGGGTTCCAAGGGCAGATCGGCCTCTGGATTAATAATATAATTTCCATTGGGTTCAATGTAACCAATAATTGTACAACCTGTCTTCCTGCGCAGGTCAAGGTCGCGCAGCGAATTACATTCCATTTGATCGCTAAACTCCTCAATGGCTACTTCTTCCAAATTGGTAGTATGCTCACCTTCGGTAGATAACTTGTCCATAAAAGTGATCAGGTCCGGAATGACCACCAGAGAGGCCATATGGTCCCCGCCTATTTTATCGGGCATTATTACCTTATCGGCACCTGCCAGGGCCAGTTTCTTTTGAGAAGTAACCTGAGATGCCCTGCTGATAATAAAAAGGGATTCGTTAATCTGCCTGGCCGAGAGCACTACAAATAGGTTGGCCGCATCATCTGGTAGGGTTACAATTAAATACTGGGCTTTCTCAACCCCTGCTTCCTTCAACACCTCATCTTCGTTTGCATCCCCTTCCACGAACAACACCTCATCTTCATATTTCTCAATAATGTCCTTATTCTTTTCAATGACTACAAAGGGTTTTTTGTACGCCTCCAATCGGGAAACAGCCTGCATCCCATTCCTGCCAAAACCACATACAATAACGTGGTTAGATAGGCTACTGATTTTGTTTTTCACTTTCTTCTTCTTTAATAGTTGTAAGGAGTTTTTGCTTAAGATATACTCAGTGATCACAGAGATTGCATACGCAAAAATAAAAACACTGGAGGTGATCAGGATGACTGTAAATATTTTGGATTCCGCATCAAGTGGCCTTACCTCCATGAAGCCCACAGTGGTTACCGTAATAATGGTCATGTACAAGGCATCCAGCCAGGTGTAGTCCGAGATAAACCGATATCCCAAAACCCCTGCAAAAAGCACGGTCGTCATGAGGGTTAAGGCAATATAAATTTTAGAACGGAAGAGTCTAATCATAGCTATAAATCAAATACCGAAGTCCTTTTTGTATACAACAAGTCTTTTATTTTTAACCAAAAGGCTAAAAACAGGTATAAGGCAAAGCCAAAACCGAGCGTTACAAAGGTCAGGTAAATGAAGGTTGTTCGCACTACCCTTGCTCTAATCCCCAGCCGCTCTGCTATGCGACGGCAAACTTCGAAACCTCGCTTTTGAAAATAATATAAAATGCGATAAAATAGATTCACGGATTAAAAATACTACAATCCTTTTAATAAACTAATTCCCACTGCACAATGCAAACAGCTGTTTTTAAGGCAATAATTCCGGTGAAGTTCCAGCAGGGCCTGACTCTCAAGGGCCGAGGTAATTTCAATTCCCAGTTTCAGGTATGGTTGAATCCGGGCGTTGTGCTCTGCAGGTATTTGCATAGCCATTTTCATCGCCTCCAGGGTGGTATCCCTGCCCCTGTTTTTGTGATAGGCATATCGAATTGGAATTACTGCATTAATAAGTAGCAAATTCTT
>CBDUAW010000129.1:0-6782 GCA_965365215.1 uncultured Eudoraea sp.
CGACCTCGTCGGTATTCATCCCGGCTACGATACGGCATCACCAAGAGCGATGTCACCGCCCAACTGGAGCTGGCTCTGAAGGCCCGGGATGGACTTAGTAACGCCCGCCTTGCGGCAGCGCGACTGGAGAAAGCGCTCGAGGGCATATCCGGATCCGAAGCCGAAGGGCTTCCATCCGCTGAGCTTCCTCGCGCGCTTTGAGGGGCACGAGGTGCTCACCATGGGCTCTATGAATTTTGTGGAGCGGGAACTGGAAGGGCTAAAACCCGATGTTTTACTGGCAGGAGTTAATCAATCCCAGCTAGGGCTGTACAAGTACAATGAGCGACTCTTACGGGTAACCAATAACCCTAAAGTGATCATCCCTACCCACTGGGATAATTTCCGTCTGCCTTATGGCTTTTCGCAGCAGGCCTCAGTAGAATTAAAGTTGCTGCCTTTTAAGGAAGACGTAGGCCGACTTTCACCTGAAACAAGGGTAATTATCCCCGAGCACCTTGGCACTATTACGCTGGAGTAAAAGGAGTGTTGTGAGATCAGGACAGCCAAAGGATAGATTGGCTGCAGCCCGGGCTGGACCTTGACGCAAGCTTGGAGTTAACGGCTGCTATGTTTCAACAATTGCGAACTAATACCTATACTTTTTCTTATCATCATTCGTTATATCCCTTCATTTAATAAAAGTTAATCATTGATGAAAAGACATATTTTAATTTTAGCGGCCTTTGGGATCTTTGCCTGGAATATGCAAGCTCAGGATGTAAGTTTCGGTCTTAAAGCCGGGTTGAACGTAACCAATTTTAAAATCTCAGTGGAAGAAGGTAGTGGTTCTCCGGATGGAGCGGCCAGCGTTTTTTTTGGTGCTATAGCGGATATTGGAATTTCTGAGAAATTTCATATTCAACCGGAAGCCCTCTATTCTATTGAGGGAGCTAAAGATGCTGATGTTACCTATTTGAATATCCCTGTAATGCTCAAGTACTATGTTCTTAAAGGGTTTAACTTTCAGGCAGGGCCTCAAATGGGAATTCTGCTAGACGCTCAAGGAGGGACAGAGGGCTTAAAAGGAACAAATCTTGGACTAAATTTTGGAGCAGCCTATGAATTTCCCTTTGGCTTTTTCGTAGACGCCAGGTACAATCTGGGCTTGTCCAATATTGAGGATTTTGAGGAATTAGATCCGGACTTTACAGAAGATGTTTCTTTAAAAACCAAAGGTTTCCAGCTGGGGTTTGGATATCGGTTTTAAGTAAGAATTTTGCACCGAGTCGTATAAACGACGGCTCCGGTCCGCGTTTTTGCATTTCCGGGAAGCCAATTAAACTTCAGCGGACCCTTAGCTAAAAAATGAATATCTTTTGGAGTCATTAATTGAGATTACTATGAGATGTTTATTGCTAATCACCGCATTCATTTTGGTTTCCTCTACATCGCCTGCCCAAACCGAAAAGACCCCTAAAACGCCTTTTACCCAAATGTACCTTAAGGTTTGGGAAACGGCCAGTGAACACTGCCTGGAGGTGGCCAGGGCCATGCCGGAAGAATTGTATTCCTACAAACCCACCAAGGTGAGCAAGACCTTCGGGGAACAGATGGTCCATATTGCCCACACCGTAGAACTGCTTACCAAACGCTATGTACAGGGGATGGAAGTAAAGCCAAATACCCCGGACGCTTCCGGGATGACTAAAGAAGAAATCCTGTCCTTGTTGCAAGAGGGCCTGACCTATGTAAAGGAAGTGATCTATACCATTGAACAGGATCAGTTAGACGAAACCTGCGTAATGTACCACAGCGGGAACACCGTAAGCAGGGCCTTTGCCTTTTTCTATGTACAGGACCATATGAATAACCACCGGGCTAAGGCCAATTTATATCTGCGGATGAATAAGCTGGAGCCGCCGGAATATACCTGGTAAGTATTCTTTACGTTCCCAGGACCCATTTGAATTAACCAGGTTCATCAATACTTTTTCCGATCCAGCTTCGTTATAGGCTTTCATTTCAATAAGAATTAAACACATAATTGATGAAAAAACATGTATTTATTTTAGCGGCATTGGGCTTCTTTGCCTGGAATGCTCATGCGCAGTCGGCCAGTTTTGGTGTGAAAGCGGGAGCAAACTTTTCCAACTTAAAGGTTTCTTTTGATGAAGGAAGTGCTTCTCCGGATGGGGCTACCAGCTTCTACGCAGGTGCCTTTGTGGACTTAGGTATCTCCGAGAAAGTTCATATTCAGCCGGAAGCCTTGTATTCAATAGAAGGTGCCAAAGATGCCGACGTTACCTATCTTGATATCCCTGTGATGATTAAGTATTACCTAATTGATGGATTCAACGTTCAGGCCGGGCCACAATTTGGTATTCTCCTGGATGCTGAAGGAGGCACAGATGGGCTAAAAACAGCTAACGTTGGTGTTAATTTTGGTGCTGCCTATGAATTACCAGGCGGCTTCTTTGTAGATGCCAGGTATAATCTGGGCTTGTCCAATATTGCAGATGTTGAAGAAGACCCCGGTTTCACGGAAGATATTTCCCTAAAAACCAAAAACTTCCAATTGGGAGTTGGATACCGCTTCTAAAAGCAGTTCAACCGACTATAATAACGAGGGCTCCGGCCCTCGTTTTTTGTTGAATAGCGGAAGTACATTGGAATAATCAGCAGCCCTGAAACGCAACCCGGGAGCCATTTCCTGATCTTTTTAAAAAACGTTTATGAATAGCGCCAAAATCTTACTTGTTGCCGTAGTCCTCCTTAGCCTTTCTTGTTCTTCCTCTAACGACCCCCTGGAGATAAAACGCTGGGAATTGAGCAGTGCGTTTAGTTACCAGACCAATTCGGAAATTGATGTTGCCGAGCTTAGCTATACGGAAACCGTGGAGTTTGTTTCTGACGGCTTGTTTTTAAAAGCACGTACAGAGGGGGGAGAAACTACGATCTATGAGGGCCGCTGGATGGAAATAGAAGAACAGGGGAAAACCGGATTTCGGGTCCTCTATCTGGAAGACACTCCTTTTGTTTTTAATTGTTTTGCGGAACCGGAAGAGTCGTACTGGTTGCAAAACGGCCTCCTTATCCAAAATAGTGGCATTCCCTGTGATGGCCCTGAGTATCGTTATATTCCTGCCATTGATTAAATCATCTTAGATGGAAAAAGGGGTACAAAAGCACGTATCATTAGCTAGTATTTTTCCATTTTACAAACCCTTCCTGCAATTTTCGGGTTACAGGCCCGGCTTCCTTTTCAAAATAGGAATACCCGTCTATTTCCTTAATGGCCAACACCTGGGTACTGGTACCGGTAAGGAAGGCTTCGTCCATGTTTTGAACTTCAGAAGCCGGAATACCCTGAAGCTTTACCTCAATTCCCAGATCCGTGCATAGTTCCAGTACCACCTGCCGGGTAATCCCGTCTAGGAGTTCAGGGCCGCTTGGATGGGTAAAGACCACCCCGTCTTTTACAAAGAAGATATTACAATGCGAGGCTTCGGTAATAAGGCTGTTTCGCTCAAACACCGTTTCATAACACTGATGCTCCATGGCATATTCATTGGCCATTACATTCCCCAGCAGGGAAGTCATTTTAATATCACAGCGCATCCAGCGGAAATCGTTCCGGGTCACCACCGAGGCATGATTAGTGTTTATTTCCGGCAGGGTTTTGGGCCAGGCATACATCATTACGGTGGGGCTAATATCCTTCGGAAAACTGTGTTGCCTTGGGGCCACTCCCCTGCTCACCTGTATATAAAGCAGACAGTCCTTTCCGCTTAAACCAGAAGCTTCCAGCAGCAGAGGGATTTCTTTTTCCAATGCCTTTACCTCCAGCGGAATTTGTATTTCATCCAGGCACCATTGGAGTCGGTCCAAATGTGCCTGCTTATAAAAGAAGCGACCATTGATCTGGGCCATTACCTCATAGATCCCGTCCCCGAAAATAAAGCCACGGTCAAAGACGGAGATCTGGGCTTTGTCAGCATCCAGGATTTTGCCGTTGAGGTATACTTTAGAAGGATAGGAAGGCTTGGGTTTCATATGGGTTGGCTTTGATTGCTTCCCATAAAGGTAAAACAGATCTGGCAAAGCATGAATAAAAAAGCCTCCTGAAACAGGAGGCTTTTTTATGAATTGCGTAATTGTAATTGTCATCAAGCTAACTGAATAACTGCCATAGGCCTATTATAAAGCCCAGAGCAATAAGCGCAAGGACTACTTCCAGGCTCACGTTTAAGACCGAGAGCAAGGCATTCAGAATAGGATGTTTTTTAGTCTTTGTTTCCATAGCAGTGGGGGTTTAAGAAATTAAGTATCAATAATTTACGAATTTCTGTGGTGTCCTTACCGTTAATTGTTGTGAAAGCCCAAAAAGTTGTGGTTTGGCGGTTGTTTTGTGTATTTCATCGATAAAAATGCAAAAAAGATAAGTATTGTCGATTAAGAATACCTTTTCCGGATTCCTAAACCGATCTCTTTTTCCCCAAAGTAACAAGCCGCTATTTCTGTAGTTTCAGGTAATAGTCGGCCGAGTGTTTACCGGAACCGTAAAACAGGAAAAAAACGCAAACCAACAAGACTACAAAGGCAGTAACCAGGTTAGCAACACTCATTTCCCCCAGGAAGTTGGTAAGGATAGCCCCTATTAAAATAGGAAATTGCAGGCTTATCATCCAACGCGTTAAAAGGCCCACTACTATAAATACACCACCTACAAAATGAGCCCCGATAATGTAGTGCAAGATCAACCAGCTGGCAGGGAGGTTTTCAAAAGGTGCCATCACCACAGCCATCTGGCCGGGGTTCGACATAAAATCCGTTCCCTTAACTATCAAAAAAATTCCCAATGCCATGCGCACCAGATCCAAAGGATAATAGGTATGCGCATTGGCCCACTTATTCCAAGTCTTAATCGTTCCCATGACCTATTATTTAAATTATACACTTCTTATAAGATACTCATTATTAGGGAGATATAAAAATCAGGGATCTTAAAGTTTAGTACGCTTTAATCGAAACAAACGGATTAATTTACGGTTTTGGCTCTGGTCTACCCCTGGATTTTTGGCCTAAAACATCTCAAGCTGTCTTATTCCTCATAGAAAAATACCGAATGTCTTACGAAAGCAATCCCTTTCGGACAGTCTGCCGGAGCTTGTTTACGTTGTTATCAAGGAATCCCAAAAACCTTATAGAACCATGAAAATAAACCTAACACACCTACTCCTTATGTTGATCATCTGCACCGGCCTGCTTTGGGCAGGCAACGAAGATGAACTTCCAATAGATGAACTTACCGAGGAAATGGCCGATGAGGGCAGCAACTCCCACGCTTTGGATTTTTTCGCGGAACGAGACAGTAGCGTGGTCTATTCTGAAGGTAGCGGCAAGACGCCCAATCCGGAAGGAGGAGGGGCAGATGGTTGGTTTAAGATTTACCGTAGCGGGAAGGACCTTGGTTTTAAATGGCAGGGCTATACCTACGATAATAATCCCCACACCGTATTTGTGACCTTTGATAGTGCAGGAGAATATACCATGGAAGTATCAGCACGTTCCAGTGCCCATGCCTTAGACAAGTTTGTTCTTTTCCGGGAAGGGATGAGCCTCGGCGATGTTACCGGAGAGTCCGGCACTTTTACGGAGAGTGGTTGTAGCAATTAAACCCACATTGGCAATTGCCGTCCCCAACATTAAATAATACATAGCCACTTACCGGAATAGGCTTTTTTTATTTGGGATTAGGTTCTTAAGCCAGGTATTATTTCAGAATCGTATTTTTGCAAATTATTTCCCATTTTGCAATGCTATGAAAAGAAAACCGATCGACACCTTTTACAATTACCTGGATGCCATTTTTGCCCGAAGCACGGCCTTGGGGATTACCTTGTTGGTTACGGTGGTAGTAGCTTTTATCTGGGCCAATTCCCCTTGGGCGGAAACCTATCATCAGTTATGGGAAACCAAGCTCACAATCGGTTTTAAGGAATTCAATATTACAGAGAGCCTTCGTCACTGGATCAACGACTTTCTGATGGCCTATTTCTTTTTTATGGTGGGACTGGAGATTAAAAGGGAAATTATAGACGGACGGCTTTCCTCATTTAACAAAGCAGTAGTACCGGTGTTTGGTGCCCTTGGCGGGATGGTGCTTCCGGCTTTGATCTTCCTCCTGATAAATTTTAACAAAGAAGGAATGAATGGATGGGGAATTCCGATGGCAACCGATATCGCTTTCTCAATCGGGCTCCTGGCCCTGGCAGGGAAAGCAATCAGCAGTTCTTCCAAAACCTTTTTAACAGCCCTGGCCACAGCCGATGATATTGGCGCCATTCTGGTTATCACCTTCTTTTTAAGCACTAATATAGACGCAGGAAATTTATTAGCTGCGGCCATATATCTCCTGATAATGCTCGGAGGAAATATCCTGGGGATACGGAATGTATGGTTTTATTTTGTGGTTGGGGTCTTTGGCTTGTGGATCGCATTACTTCTATCGGGCGTTCATGCCACCCTGGCCGGGGTTTTGGCTGCCTTGTGCATTCCGGCCCGGACCAAAATTACGGAGCAAAACTATGTGAAAAGACTGGAAAAAAGGGCAAACAGGTTTTCTGATACCAACTTTACCTCCTCCGTTTTACTGACAGAGGACCAGGTTGAAATAATCCGGGATATTATCTCAGACAGTAAAATGGCGCTAACCCCATTGCAACGTATTGAAAATAACATTCGCCCCTTTGTCAACTATTTTGTACTTCCCCTATTTGCCCTGGCCAATGCGGGGATCA
>CBDUAW010000130.1:0-6729 GCA_965365215.1 uncultured Eudoraea sp.
TTTGCAGCAGGCGCTGGATTCAGAATAAGATTTTTCCCATTTTTATGGCAATAATCTGCCAATTTCTCCACAACAGAAATGGGTGTTTCCAGTTGGGTAAGAACTATTTCCGCCTTTTTGAAAACTGCATTCCTTTTTTCAATATGAGCAGTTGTTAGTTCATTATTAGCCCCGGAGGCTACCACAATTTTATTTTCACCCTCCTGGTTTACTGTTATCAGCGCAACCCCCGAAGGAACGTTTTCTGCTATTTTTATGCCATCAACATCAAGGCCTTCTTTTTTATAGCCTTCAATGGCATTTTTTCCAAAAAGGTCGTTCCCAACACAACAAATAAATTTCACATCACCCCCCAGGCGAGCTGCCGCTACCGCCTGATTTGCCCCCTTCCCTCCCGGAAACATAAAGAAATCACCGCCCAGAATGGTTTCCCCCGGCGAGGGAAAACGCGGGGTTTTTACCACCATATCCGTATTGGAACTGCCAACAACTACAATACTGCCCATGGAATTATTCTTCGGAGGTCTTTAATAGAACGGGGTTTTGCAGGGAGTTGTAAAAATCATCCAGAATTCCTGCTTTATCGAAGTTTTCCCAGACTTTTATTTTTCTCATATTTTGAGGCCGTTCCACCCATTGATTATTGATCAGTACAGGCGCCGGGATTATCCTGGTTTCTCCCCATTCAGGATTTTTCAGGATGGCGAGGGCAACCATGTCGAACAATGGCCTTGAAGGAGGGTCCCCATGATAATCGATGTATTTAAAAAGGCTCACAGAATAATCTCCAAAGGTGTTAAAACTACCTCCGTGTCTGCCTGTTACCGTAGTTCTCGCTTCAGGTCCTAGCCCCGGCATTTTGGCATTGATCTCCTCCTGGGTAACACTTACGGCGTCAGAGCCGGAAGGATCTCCATATCGCACGGTCACCATCTCAAAGGGTATTTTGGTATTGAGCACATAATTCATGGCAATGGTGTCATTGTCCTGATTATATTCTCCAGGTTCCGGATAGTTAGATCCTAACCAGACTACCCTGGTCCTTTCTGCCAACGCGGGGTCTTTTTTCAGCGCGAGCGCAATATTGGTCAATTTCCCTACCGCCACTAAAACGATTTCCTCATTCTTGGTGTCTGACAAAATCCTGTCAACTGCTTCTTGTCCGTCGAAATTCTCAGGGTCCCAATTAGCGGTAATTTCCTTAAAACTACCATTGGCACCTTTTAGTAAGGCAATTTGATTTTCAAGTCTACACAGTTGCAGAACTCGCATTGCCTCGTCAAAATGTCCCTGAATATCCCCCCCGTTGTAGGTGGCATTTACAGTTACCACGTCCATATTGAAGGTATTGCCATTAAAAAGTAGGTAAGCGAGGGCATGTTGATCATCCAACTCATTATTCGCATCGGTATCAAATAGAACTTTTATTTTCGGCGCCACCTGTTCTGCAGTAGTATCTTTCACAGTACTTTCATTCACTTTTGGGGTTTCTTTGCAGCTTATTATGCCAGAGATAAGCAACAACAACATGCTGCACCGTCTCAGCTGAATTGATTTTAACATCTTTTCTTTAGTTTGGTTGATGAGAATTTATTGAAAAGGAAGATACGAATTCTCGGCAACAGAAAAGGCCCTTCAGAAGGGGCAACCTAGAAAAAAATTTCCTGAGCCAGCCTGAAGGTATTGGCATGGGCTTCAACTATGGTTTTTATCTCCTGGGAATAACCACCACCCATACTGCATTGGACAGGAATATTTTGTTCTTTGCAAATCCTTAGTACCATCTCATCACGGGCTTTGCACGCCTTCATGCTCAAGGAGAGCGTTCCGAGTTTGTCAGATTCAAGAACATCTACTCCGGAGAGATAAAAAATAAAATCCGGATTAACTTTCGGCAGCAAATTATCCAGGGTTTCTTTTAGCAGATGTAGGTACGTGGTATCTCCGGTCCCTTTTGGCAGGGATATATCAAGGTCTGAGACCTCTTTTCTGAAAGGATAATTTCCGGCACCGTGAAATGAAACGGTAAAAACACTATCGTCATCCTGAAAAATTTCAGCCGTGCCATTCCCCTGGTGGACATCTAAATCGAGGATCAGGATGTTTTTTGCAAGGCCATTGGCTTGCAGATATCTGGCACCAATGGCCTGATCGTTGAGCATGCAGAATGCCTCTCCTCGATTACTATATGCGTGATGTGTTCCTCCGGCGATATTCATTGCTATTCCATTTTCCAGGGCATATTCACATGCCCTTAGGGTGCCATCTGCAATGATTCGTTCGCGCTCCACGAGGACTTCGCTAAGAGGGAAGCCAATTTTTCGAGCCTCCTTGTGGGGGATTTTTAGATTCAAGAGGTCATAAAAATACACAGGATCATGTGCTGCCACAATATGCTTATCATTGGGAACGCCGGGTTCAAAGAAATTGGCATTGGTACAAGTCCCCTCGTGTAGTAGCTGTTGTGGGAGGAGTTCGTATTTGATCATGGGAAAGCGGTGCCCTTCCGGTAATGGATGTTTATATATAGGATGAAAGGCAACTTTTAACATGGACTAATCCAGGTTTATAACAAGTGTTTCGGAAACATATTCGGAATCGTTAACGATCCCTTCTACAAAGAGTTTTAGTTTTGGGATACCGTAATCTTTTATTTGCAGAACGGCTTCCCCATTAGTGTTAAAGGAAACATTTGGCTGCCAGTCTATGGTACCATAGGTGTTAAAAAAATTACTGTTGTAAGACTGGTAACTAGGATTGTAGAAGCGTTTCTTTTTATTGAAGACCAAAGGGATGTCATAATCAACATAGGATTCACCCCCGAAATTCTCCACCCTTCTGAATGGATCCGTCACTATTTTTATGACGCCCCCTCCTCCGAAAAGACCATTGCCCACTCCACTGGCATTGATCTCGATATAATCTACTAAATCCATGCGGAATCTGTACAGAATATTAAAATCCGTTAGCAGTACCCCGTCTAAATAAATAGCAGGACGCGTATTATTGGGTGTATTCGGATTTCTCGCTGCTATGAAAAAATCTCCTGCATATTCATTGACCAGAAAGCCTCTGGTTCCCAGATAATTGCTTAAAAACTGATTTCTTCTCGGATCATTTGGTTTAAAAAAGTCAATTTTTCCTGCAGTGCTATTGGCGAGTTTTTCTATTCTTGTTTTAGTGCGGTCTTTTAGAATTACTACCTCATCTAGCTGTTGCAACTTTTCAATTTTCTCAAATGACATAGGGACTTCCATAAAATTGAGAATTTGTGGTTTTTTGTTGGGCAACAGGCTTACTCTTCTTAATTGAAAGTCAGGAATTGAAGAAGGTTTGAATTGTATAAAAACCTTAGCTGGTTTGGATTCCCCACTGTTGCTCAATTCGGCTATCCCGAGTTTTTCTCCTTCCACAGGGTAATATTCATCTACGGAAAAGGAGTTCTTCTCCTTCTCAAGACTTAAAATCTGTGATTTGTGATGGTAGGACGGAAAGATATAGTATTCATTACCTTTTCTGCTGTTGAGGGTAACCTTGTAAGTAAGTCCTTTTTCAAAATCATATAGGTATTTAGGCGCCTGGGTAAAGATGGTATTCCAATCATAACTGCTCCATCCCTGGGTTATCAGAAGATTATCTAATTCAAAGGATTTTTTGGGACTCATATCCTTAAAGTAATACGCAGCATTTTCAATGGGCCCTTTAACATAAGGATTTAGCAATTGATATGAGGGCAGGCTATGGTGGGCTTTGTAAGATTCTGTACTTTCCGGCAATATGGAGACACTTAGACTACTCCATTTATTTGGCATTATCTCTTTCAGAGCAGACAAGGACAGATACAGCGAATCTTGCTTTTGAATTACCTGGCATTTCAAATCTGACCGGAGGTCAATCCCAACTTCGTTAAAAAATAACCGTTCCAGAACGGGCTTGCCCTCAGGGGTAAAAAGAGTTATTACATTGATTCCGGGAAAGAGGTTTTCTTTGGGAAAGACCTTTATGATTTCCGCGCTTTCCCGGTTGAATTGCAAATCGATAGCCTTTAAACTATCGCCATTGTGAATGGTTAGCAGATATGCTTCCCGAAGTAGTTTCTTATCTCTAAATTGGGCCCTAAAAGTGAGGCCAACTTTATTTTTCAGGTCTTGTAACTTCACTACAATACCTTGATTTTCAATATCATTAATTGGAAATATGTATTCCTTATTCAGGTAGTTAAATTTGGCGGAATAGGACTTGTTATTTGCTGTGAGAAATCCTAATCTACCAATCCCGAAATTATTCGTTTTAAAAGTGGTCACGAAGTCTCCGTTTCCATCAACTACTGTTCCCTTGATAAAAGGAAGTCCAAAACCGTTTTGGTCTTTGATAATAACTCCGAAAACCGCCTCAAGGCCGGCCACGGCATGCCCTCCTTCGGGCAAAAACTGGGTATCTATTTTCAATTGCTGTTCTTCAGCTTTTATTTCAGGGTCAGTTTCGGGATCAACCACTGAAATGATTTGCTCAAAGTAGTTTGGTTCGGTAAAATTGCGCATCCAATTGGTGTATGCCTTAATAGAATAATCTGCCGTATTAAAGAGACTATCTACCCTGATAAGACCATCACCAATCCCATTATCGATCTTAATTAATTGTTTTTTGATAATGCGGTTCTGTTCATCAGCAATTGTACAATAGAGATTTTTTGTTTCATTTGAGAGTTTTTTTTCTCCCTTATCAAAAACATAAGCCTTAAAACCAATGTATTCTCCCTTGATATAAGTTGATTTATTGAGGTGTACATAAACCACCTCTCGCGGTAATTGTGAATAGGCTTCAAAGGCTTCGGGAACCTTATCGAAGTCCAATTGTTTTTGTCCATACCCATTGGCAATTACCAACAGCAGAAAGGCGATTATCTTTTTCATAGCAACAGTTATAGCACTATCAAAGAAAGAAAAATCGCATTAAAAAACGAAATAAGGGGGGTGGTTTAACTAATTATACTTCCATCACTAACGGAATCCTGATCCGGATTTAGGAAAACAAGTTTCCCGTCTTCCTTTTCAGTCATCAGGATCATCCCCTGGCTTTCCACCCCTCTGAGCGGCCTTGGGGCGAGGTTCACCAGAACGGTAACCTTTTTTCCAATGATTTCCTCAGCAGTAAAGCTTTCCGCTATTCCTGATACTATGGTCCTGGTATCAATTCCCGTATCCACCTTCAAAACCATTAATTTTTTGGTCTTAGGCATTTTCGAAGCTTCTACAATAGTACCTACCCTCATATCAATCTTAGTAAATTCTTCAAAACTGATGGTATCTTTTTGTGGCATGATTTCTTTTTTAGTTGATTCGTTAGATCGCTTTGTTGCTTCCAGCTTTTCTAACTGCTTTTGTATCTCCTTATCTTCAATTTTCCGAAATAATAATTCGGGCGCATCTATTTCATGTCCGGCCGGTAAAAGGTATCGCTTGGCTGAAATAGTATTCCATTTTAGCTGAAGGTTGGCCTCCCTGAGTCTTAATATTCGCGTTAATTTTTCAGCAGTAAATGGCAAAAAAGGCTCACTTAAAACGGCCAGGGCTGTTGCCACCTGTAAGGTAGTAAACATCACAGTTTTAACCCGTTCTTCATTTTCCTTTATCACTTTCCAGGGCTCTTCATCCGCCAGATACTTATTCCCCATTCTGGCGAGGTTAATAAGTTCCTGGCTAGCTTCTCGAAATCGATACCGCTGCAACGAGTTCCCAATTTGTTCCGGGTATTTCTTAACCCGTGCAATTAAATCCAGATCCTGTTTGAGGAGTTTCCCGGGTGCGGGAACCTGGCCATTAAAATACTTGTGGGTAAGAACAACAGCTCTGTTGACAAAGTTTCCGAAAATGGCAACAAGCTCATTATTATTTCTGGCCTGGAAGTCTTTCCAAGTGAAATCATTATCCTTGGTCTCCGGGGCATTGGCCGTGAGAGCGTATCGCAGCACATCTTGCATCCCAGGGAATTCTTCGAGATACTCGTGTAACCAAACAGCCCAATTTTTTGAAGTAGATAATTTATTCCCTTCCAGATTCAAAAATTCATTTGCAGGGACATTATCCGGCAAAATGAAATCCCCGTGGGCTTTTAACATTGATGGGAATATGATACAATGGAAAACAATATTATCCTTTCCTATAAAATGAACCAGTTTGGTACCCTTATCTTTCCAATAAAGTTCCCAGTCCTTTCCTTCTCTGGCGGCCCATTCCTTGGTAGAGGAGATGTAGCCAATGGGAGCGTCGAACCATACGTACAATACTTTTCCTTCCCCTCCGGGTACGGGGACAGGGATACCCCAATCCAAATCCCGGGTTACAGCTCTTGGCTTTAGACCGTCATCTATCCAGGATTTACATTGCCCATAAACATTGGGTTTCCAATCGTTTTTATGACCAATCAAGATCCACTCCTTTAAAAAAGCTTCATATTGATCTAATGGAAGAAACCAGTGTTTGGTTTGTTTCAGGGTGGGTACGGCACCACTAAGTGTGGATTTGGGATTTATCAGGTCTGTGGCGTTCAATGAGCTTCCGCAATTCTCACATTGATCTCCATAGGCCTCCTCATACCCGCATTTGGGACAGGTCCCAACTACGAATCGGTCAGCCAGAAATTGCTGTGCTTCTTCATCATAAAGTTGTTCTGTGGTTTCCTCAATAAAATCACCTTGCTGATATAATTTCTCAAAAAATTCAGAGGCGG